>USSR01000138.1 GCA_900557355.1 uncultured Bacteroides sp. | reverse complement strand
TTGGTTGCCTGCTCTCAATGTAGTGCTGATAGCTTTTGTGTCGGGGATAGTAATACCTATAATAAAGGATGGGGATTACAGTGCGACTTTCTTCCTGGTTGTTTTGGTGATACTTACAGTACCTCTTACGAAGATATTCGTCAAGCTTTCGCAGCATTGCCAGCGTGGAACAGCAAATACAACTTGCCATTTGGCTATGGAAACGGGAATTTTAATAGGTATTGCAGTTTGCTGCTTCCTGTCAAACAACATAGAACTGTATTCTATGTTTGAAGATGGTTCAAGCATTGAAAAACCACACTTTTATGTAGATTTTCAATTGATCTATAAAATTATAGGTGTGGGAATCATTGTAGCACTACTATTTTATTTCCTGCTGACACGTCCCTATTATAAGAGAAGACGAGTGAGATAAACCCGTGTCAAAACAAATATGGGATAAAAATAATCCCTCCAATGATTGCCGCCGCAACAGCGCATACCAGCACTGCACCGGCGGCAATATCTTTTACTTGTCCTGCAATGGGATGACGCTCCGGTGATACCAGATCCACCAATCTTTCAATTGCCGTATTGAAGAGCTCCGCAGCTACGACCATACCAATACAAAGGATAATGATCATCCATTCCGTACGTGTAATGTCGAAAAGGATCCCTGCACCTATCACGATTATTGTAGTAATCAGGTGGAAACTAAGATTCTGTTCTTTCCCAATACATTGCCGGAGGCCTTTCCAGGCGTATCCAAAGCTTCTGATTTGTTTCTTAAAATCGTATTTCATATTCAATTTCTTGAAACTTGTTTCACTCCTTTTACTGTTCTCAGCTTCTTTATAAGTGGTTCCAAACGTCCCGTATCGCCTACCATAATTGTCATAGTGCCGGAGAATAGTCCGTCATGAGAGTCTATGCCGATGGAGCGTAGAGAAATATCATTTTCTTTAGATATGATCGAGGTGATGTTAGTTACAATACCAATGTCATCATGGCCTACTACACGAAGCGTTATAGGATATTGTGTACCTTGCGATTTACCTGCCCAACGTGCTTTTACAATCCGGTATCCGAATCGTTCGCGTAGTTGAGTGGCATTGGGACAATCGCTACGATGTATCTTAATACCACCGGTCACACTCACAAAGCCAAATACATCATCTCCATAAATCGGGTTACAGCAACGTGCTAACTTGAAGTCCAACCCTTTCAGATCCTGATCGATTACCAGTACATCTTCTTTTGAACGAGTGATTTCATCATTCTGCGTTTGTTGTAGGTTATATCCTTCAGCACTACGGTATATAATGTCGTCATGCGTATCATTTTCCCGTCTCTGTTGTTCCAGATATTTGTCGATAATTTCGTTTACATCCAATGTTTCATCGGCAATGTTTTGATAGAAGTCAGTCACAGTCTTGAAACCGAGGCGTTTAATGAGGCGCATCATGACAGCTTCATCATATTCTATTTTCCGGTTTTTGAATTTCCTTTCAATAGTTTCTTTGGCAAAGGCATGCTGGCGGGCAACCATCTCTTTCAAAGCTTGGCGTATCTTGGTACGTGCTTTGGAGGTAGTCACGATGTTCAGCCAGTCCTGCTTCGATGTCTGGGTATTCGAAGTCATAATCTCCACTTGGTCACCACTGTTCAGTACCTGACGAAGTTGCGCATTCTTGCCATTAACTTTTGCACCGATACATTTGCATCCCAATTTACTATGGATATGAAAAGCAAAATCCAGCACTGTTGCACCTTTACCTAACTTAAACAGATCACCTTTCGGGGTGAACACAAAGACTTCATCCTCATACAAATCCAGTTTGAACTGGTCCATAGCTTCCAATCCATTGCTATCTGAATTTTCCAAAGCCTCACGTACCGTAGTCAGCCATTCATCCAATCCTGTTTCACCCTTCACACCTTTATAGCGCCAGTGGGCGGCCAAGCCTCGTTCGGCAATATCGTCCATGCGTTCAGTACGTATCTGTACTTCTACCCATTTACCTTCAGGGCCCATCACGGTGATGTGCAATGATTCGTAGCCATTACTTTTGGGCACGGATAACCAGTCGCGCAGACGTTTGGGATTGGGTTGATACATATCTGTTACAATGGAATAGGCTTGCCAGCATTCCTGTTTCTCCTTCTCCACAGGTGAGTCCAGAATGATACGTATGGCAAAAAGGTCATACACTCCTTCGAAAGGGCATTTCTGCTTCTTCATTTTTTGATAGATGGAGTGGATGGACTTTGTACGTCCTTTGATGTGGAAATGTAGTCCGGCCTCTTCCAGCTTTTTCTGCATCGGGGTGATAAAAGCTGCAATATACTTATCGCGGGATGCCTTTGTTTCGTTTAGTTTATCCTTAATATGGTAATAGACCTCTTTTTCTGTATATTTCAGGGAGAGGTCTTCCAGTTCCGATTTCAGCTTATATAACCCCAATTTATGGGCGAGGGGAGCATAGAGATATGCAGCCTCGTTGGCCACTTGTCGGCGGGCTTCGTCGTTCTTACTATCTTTAATCTGCCGCATGATATTCACACGGTCAGCAATCATTATCAGGATTACGCGCATATCTTCCGCAAAAGAGAGCAACAGATTGCGAAAGTTTTCCGATTCGATAGTCGGGCTTTTGGAATAAAGTTCATTTACGCGTATCAGTCCACGGATAATGCCGGCCACATCTTCACCGAAAGCAGCCTGCACCTCTTCGGGAGTACAAGCTCCGTTTCTCACACTTTCGTGCAACATAATACCCAGAATCGACGCCCGCTTCATTCCGATTTCTTCGGCAACGATAACGGCAGTCTGCATATCCTTAACCAGTGGATTTAATCCGAAAGTGTCGCGTTGAACCCGGTTATCCTTTATAGAGTTGATAAGATGTGTTTTCAGTTTTCTGCAGTCGCCCTTCTGTAATGTCTCACCGGTCAACTGTAATAATTTTCGGTAGAGAGAGAAGAGCAATTTCTTCTCTTCAGTAGTGAAAAATTCATCTCTTTCCATAATCGTCCATTTTTGTGGTGTAAAGGTAGTTTTTTTCTTCTTTTTCTTGATAGGGCTTGCAGTTTTTTTGTATTTTTGGCAATCAATTAATAAAAATAGATAATATGATAACACCGCAAGACAAAGAGTTGCTTATGCAAAAAGGTATCTCAGAAGAACAGATAGCCGAACAACTGGCTTGTTTCGAGAAAGGTTTTCCATATTTGAAGCTGGCTGCTGCCGCTTCTCTGGAAAAAGGAATTCTGGCTCCTGCAGCAGATGAGCAAAAGCTCTATCTCGATGCATGGGACGCTTATACCCGGACAGATAAGGTTGTAGTGAAGTTTGTTCCTGCATCAGGTGCAGCGAGCCGTATGTTCAAGAATTTGTTCGAATTTCTCGGAGCTGATTATGATGCCCCCGAAACTAAATTTGAAAAGACATTCTTTGAACAGATTGAAAAATTCGCTTTCTATGATGATTTGAATGCTGCCTGTGAGAAGATGTCTGGAAAAGATATTTCTGCGTTGGTGTCTGAAGGAAACTATAAAGCCGTAGTTGCTGCACTGCTTGAAGCAGCAGGATTGAATTACGGTGCATTGCCGAAAGGTCTGCTGAAATTCCACAGATATGAAGACGGTAACCGTACACCGCTGGAAGAACATCTTGTAGAGGGTGCGCTCTATGCAGCTAATAAGAATGGTAAAGTAAATGTGCATTTTACAGTTTCTCCCGAACACCGCCGTTTGTTTGAAGCATTGGTAGCAGATAAAGCGGCTGTTTATGCAAAGAAATACGGAGTAGATTATAATGTAACTTTCTCTGAGCAGAAACCGAGTACGGATACAATTGCTGCCGATATGGATAATCAACCTTTCCGTGATAATGGTAAGTTGCTGTTCCGTCCGGGCGGCCATGGTGCATTGATCGAAAATTTGAATGACCTGGATGCAGATGTGATCTTTATTAAGAATATCGATAATGTGGTGCCCGATAAGCTGAAAGGTGATACTGTGCTCTACAAAAAGTTGATTGCCGGAGTATTGGTTGCTTTGCAACAAAAGGCATTTGCTTATCTGGAACTTTTGGACAGTGGCAGATATACTCATGAACAGGTGATTGAAATACTGCAATTCCTGCAAAAGAAACTCTTCTGTAAGAACCCTGAAACCAAGAATCTGGAAGATGCCGAACTTGTACTTTATCTGAAAGAGAAGTTGAACCGTCCGATGCGTGTATGCGGTATGGTGAAGAATGTAGGCGAACCGGGTGGTGGTCCGTTCCTGGCATATAACAGTGACGGAACTATTTCTTTGCAAATTCTTGAAAGCTCTCAAATTGATATGGATGATCCGGAGAAAAAAGAAATGTTTGAGAAAGGAACGCACTTCAATCCTGTAGATCTGGTTTGTGCCGTACGTGATTATAAAGGCCGTAAGTTTGACCTTGTAAACTTCGTAGATAAAGCTACCGGTTTTATTTCTTACAAATCGAAGAATGGTAAGGATCTTAAAGCACTGGAACTTCCCGGTTTGTGGAACGGTGCAATGAGTGACTGGAATACAGTATTTGTAGAGGTGCCTCTAGGTACATTCAATCCGGTGAAGACGGTGAATGATTTGCTGAGAGATCAACATCAATAAATGATACTTGCGGCTGCGTAGGTCGACGCTTATAGCTGCGTTGCCCCTCACTTATATAAGCGCAAGCTTATGCTTATATAAGTGAGGGGCAACGCAGCTATAAGTGTTTTTTTTTATTAGAACTCCACCGTAAGTCCGATTGACGGTAAAACTGTTCCACTTTCCTGTTTTAAATACTTCATTTTATATCTTTGTTCTCCAATGGGAGCAGAAGGATTTTCAATAACTCCTGTACTCATAATCACATCCTGCTGTTTCAGTTTGCTTCCTGTTATATTCTGTATATCAATGTAAAAGCCTACCATGCAACGATGGAAATAGAAAGACTTATCTATACGAACATCGAATTGGGCAAAGTTGGGAAGTCGTTCCGTATTATACTTTGAATAATCATAATAGGGACGTCCTTGCGCATTCCATGCTTCAACCAATGAAGACTTATCTTCATCATAAGGAGTATAAGGAGCACCACCGATATAACTGAGTTTGCCTCCAATGCTCCAACGGCGAGGCAGATTGTAGGTGCCACTGACGTTGAGGATAAAACGATTATCCCACGCAGAGGGGATATCACGGAATTCACTACGAAATAACGTGAGTGAAGATACAAAATTAAATTGTCCCGGTACTTGCCAACGCAACATGGTTTCTATGCCATAAGCTCGTCCACGCTCTGTAGGAATCAGTACTTCATTACCTACAGTACCATAATCATCTCCTTTACATGCCAATGGGATATTATCCCGTACGGAAAGGGGCATGCGTCCATATTGTTTGAGGAATCCTTCTGCCGAGATCATCAACCTGTCCTCCAAATGCCAATCAAGCCCAAGACTGGTTTCCAAAACCTGCATGTATTTAAGGTTCTTATTTATATAGATGCCGTCATTGTCTTTAAATCCTAAAGCTGTATATGGGGGGAGTTGATAGTATAAACCTGCACTTCCACTTAATGCCCATTGTTTGGTAAGATCATAGGATAATGAAAAACGGGGAGAAAGTTGCTTCCATAACTCCTTCATTTCCTGATTGTAATTATTGCCATCTGTCCGGATACCTGCTGAAGCGGAGAACCGTTTATTCGTGCTGATATAGTCTGTGGAGAAGAAGCCACCCCAGCTGAATATGTTCAAATCAGTATGGTAAATAGAACTGGAACTGAGTATCCGTTGTTTGGTGCGGTTGGTATAATTAGAATAATTTACTTCGGCACCTTCTTTCAAAGTCCATTGCCCCAGTCTTGTTCGATTTTCGAAACGAAAGGTAGTCTTTTGCTCTACAGATCGCAGACGGAGGGTTAGATTATCTTCGGAAGAATCATCGTTATTCAGATATTTCACATTACGGTTATTCAGATAATTATGACTTAGCGTGAGTGTCTGTACGTGTTTTCCTGCATAATGGCGATAAGATGCTCCTATGGTGAATGTTTCCTGATGAATGGTAGGGAGATAACTTAATATATATTCCGCATCTTCTCCTTTCTCGTCCGTGTTCAGTTTCATTTTATCAATTCCTACCAGACCCAGTACAGTCAGTTCATCATGTGCTGATAATTTTGTCTTTAGTTTGAATTGCCCGTCAATGAAATTAGGCAGGAAAGGTAGGCCCAATGCCTTGAATAATAATTGCAGATACGATTGTCGGATAGAGAACAGGTACGTCGTTTTATCACTCAGGTGTCCGTTACCACTGAAGGATACTTCGGAAGCTCCCAAGGTTGCTTTATAAGTCTGTTTATCCGGATTACCATCTCTCAAACGGAAATCTAATACAGAACTCATTGCTCCGGAACGATCCGCAGGAAATGCTCCGGTATAGAAACTGATTTCCCGTATCAAATCTGCATTAACGATGCTAACCGGGCCACCTGATGCTCCTTGTGTAGCAAAGTGATTGATATTCGGGATTTCTATTCCATCCATATAGAAACGATTTTCCGAAGGTGATCCACCCCGTACAATCAAATCGTTTCTGTATCCGATAGGTGAGAACGATACACCTGGATATGCCCGCACAATTCGCGAAATATCCCGGTTTCCACCCGGACTTTTTTCTATCTCTTGTAGCCCAATAATACGCATACTTACCGGACTCTCCACCGTTTTCCTGAAAGGAGAGGGGGTAACCACAATTGCAGCCAGCATATTTTCATCTTCTTCCATCTCAATCTCAATGAAAGGTGTAGAGGCAGAAACCAGATACTCGGAAGTTACAGCACTTTTATATCCTATCAGCGTTGCTTCGAAACGATAAATCCCAGGTGGTACTTGTTCTATATGGAATATACCCAGTGAATCTGTGGATGCTCCTTTTCCTAGGATACCTGTAACCACTACATTGGCGTATGCTACCGGTTGCCGGGATTGTTTATCAATGACTTTTCCGCGCACGGAGTAGTTGACTGTAGCAGCGTAGATGCACACATTGCACAGTAGCAGTGAAAGTGTCAGTATAATCAGTATAATATGTTTGCTTGTTGTCATATATGCAAATATAGATATTATTGATATATAATAGATGGAATGGGGGTATAAAAAAACTGTCCGGAAATTATTCCGAACAGTTCTCATTTGTTGTTTAGCTGTAAGATTAATATCTTCCACCGCGGTCGCCGCCATAGCCACCACCACGATTGCCGCCGCCGTAACCACCACCACGGTTGCCGCCTGCGGGTCTTTCTGTTCTGGGGCGAGCTACGCTTACTGCGATATTCTTGCCTTCAAATTCTGTTTCGTTAAGAGTGTCAATAGCCTTCTGACCTTCTTCATCATTCGGCATTTCTACGAAGCCGAAACCGCGTGAACGTCCCGTCTCTCTGTCGTTAATAATGTAGGCTGAAGTTACTTCGCCATACTGTGAAAATAATTCCTGTAAGCTGTCACTGTTTGTGTTCCAGCTTAAGTTTGCAACATAAATGTTCATTTCTTTTTGTAAGTTAAAATTGTTATTTATTAATGATTGAGATCCGCACGGCGTTCATACCTCGCGTACCGCGTTCAATTTCAAATGTAACGTTGTCTCCTTCTGTTATACCTTCAGGAGCAGAAGTAATATGGAAAAAATATTTTTCACCACTTCCTAAATCTTTTATAAAACCATAACCTCTGGATACATTAAAATGTTCAATGCGTCCGTTTAAAGGCAGAATTTCTTCTGCTTCGCCTTTTTTAGGAATTGATATTTCTATTTCAGAAGCATCTATTTCCTCTTTAGGCTTTACACCTTCGGGTGTAGAATGAAGAATACCGTTTTCACCTACTTATGCCAGCATCTCTTCGAAGCTACGGCTACCACTGCTCAAGCGTTCTTCTTTTCTTTTCTGTTTTTCTTCTCGCTTACTCTGTTTCGCTTTTTCTCTGTCTCTTTTACTTGATGTTACTCTTTTTACTGCCATTCTAAAATTATTATATATTATGCAGTTTAAAAACACTGCACTTAGTTTTTCTGACTAATGGTAGCATGCAATCATTCAGGACTAGCATACAACAATTGAATCGTATAATGAACAAAGGAGCTGATTGTGAGGTCAAATTTGGAATGGAATAATTTGCGGAATCCCGCAAAGGCAAACATGCACAAAGAAGATTTCAGAATAAACCCTATTGTTTATGGTACAAAGATACAGATAAAAATGAGCTATCCATTTGTTTTTTCAATTATTTAAAGCTGTAGCTACTTATTTTTTTATGTACATTTGTGCTTCTTAATATAAACACATAGCAAAAATGAAGAAAATTTTATTGTTAGGTTCCGGTGAACTGGGTAAGGAGTTCGTTATTTCTGCCCAACGCAAAGGCCAATATATCATTGCCTGCGATTCCTATGCCGGAGCGCCTGCCATGCAAGTGGCTGATGAGTGTGAGGTGTTCAGTATGCTTGACGGCGATGCTTTGGAACGTGTAGTACGCAAACATCAGCCGGATATTATTGTACCGGAAATTGAGGCCATCCGCACAGAGCGTCTTTATGGTTTTGAAAAAGAAGGTATTCAGGTAGTACCCAGTGCGCGTGCTGTGAATTTTACTATGAATCGCAAGGCTATCCGTGATCTTGCTGCCCAGGAATTGGGCTTGAAAACTGCTAAATATTTTTATGCCAAATCTTTCGATGAGTTGAAAGCTGCTTCTGAGAAAATAGGTTTTCCTTGTGTGGTGAAACCATTGATGTCTTCTTCAGGAAAAGGACAGTCTCTTGTGAAGAGTGCGGATGAACTGGAACATGCCTGGGAATATGGTTGCAACGGTAGTCGTGGTGATATAAAGGAACTTATTATTGAAGAATTTATAAAGTTTGATAGCGAAATAACTCTGCTTACTGTAACGCAGAAGAATGGCCCTACATTATTTTGTCCTCCTATCGGTCATGTACAGAAAGGAGGAGACTATCGCGAAAGTTTCCAGCCGGCTCACATTGATCCTGCTCACTTGAAAGAAGCACAGGAAATGGCTGAAAAAGTAACACGCGCTCTGACGGGTGCCGGTCTTTGGGGAGTTGAATTTTTCTTGAGTCATGAAAATGGGGTGTATTTCTCGGAACTTTCTCCGCGTCCACATGATACGGGCATGGTGACTTTAGCCGGTACACAAAACCTGAATGAGTTTGAACTTCATTTGCGTGCAGTACTGGGCCTGCCCATTCCAAATATCAAACAGGAAAGGATAGGAGCCAGTGCTGTTGTTCTCTCAACAATTGCCAGCCAGGAACGTCCGAATTATAGAGGTGTTGAGGAGGTAACAAAGGAAGAAGATACCTATATTCGTATTTTTGGTAAGCCGACAACACGTGTTAACCGTCGTATGGGAGTAGTGTTGTGTTATGCACCGCTGAATTCAGATTTGGATGCATTACGGGACAAGGCAAAACGTATTGCTGAAAAAGTAGAGGTATATTAAGATTTACTTTCTATATAATAAGACAACAGTTGTCACATTCTTTGCGACAACTGTTGTCTTATTTTGCAACTACTATTTCAACATCATATCCGATAAAAAGTCCGCTTTCAATTACTCCGGTAATCATTTTTAGATTTTCTTCCAAAGAAGGATCAATGTAACTGAAGCGGGTATCAAGAATAAAATTACCATTTTCAGTCAGAACAGGTCCATCTTTTCCATCGGCAAGACGCAGTGTTATTTCAGAAGCTCCTAATCGCCGCATCTCACTCTCTACAAAAGTCAATGCGCTTGGGAAGACTTCTACAGGTATTGGAAAGCGGCTCCCCAAATGATCAACCAGTTTTGTGTCGTCAATAATAATGAAATTCTTACCACTACTTTTTATCAGAAGTTTTTCTTTGAACATGGCTCCACCACGTCCTTTTATCAGACTCCGTTCCGGATCTACTTCATCAGCACCATCAAAAGCCCAGTCCGGACGTTTATTCCAAAGAGTAGTTTGTGGTATACCCAGTTGTATGCAGGTCATGGAAATTTCAGCAGAGGCAGGGATAACCTCTATGTGCAGAGATTCTTTGCGAATACGTTCCGCTAATGCAAATAATGTAAGGTAGACAGTAGAGCCGGAACCAGCCCCAATCACATCACCTTCTTCCGCCATTGCATCAATTTCCCGCGCTACGATTTCTTTTCCTTCACGATTGATAATTGCATTCGACCATTGCAAATGATTTATCAGTTGATTATCCCATTTCATAGTTAGAGCGTTAATCGTTATTGTCTTCCTCGTCGTCAGTCAGATTGTTCAACTCAACTTCGAGTTCAACTAACTCTTGTTCCCAAATTTTTCTGATGTTTGCCGGCGTATCTTTGGGAGCTTCTTTGATATGTTTTTGAGCTAATGATACTTCATGCTCCAGCTGTGAACGTCTATTCATAAGTCATGCTTTTTTATAGTTATTTTAATAGATAACACACTGTTTTGTGCAATTGTTTTCTATTTGGTAAGAATTTTATATTACCCAAATAATTCGGGATAGATTTCTCCATCACCACCGGATACATCAAGACTCTGTAGTAGTTTACCGTCAGGAGCATAGAAAAGCTGAATTTCTCTGTTAGAATTATATTCTTCTATATCAATGATTACTACGGTAGGCATTTTAGGAAAGGTAATAATCTTTATATATCTGATTTGTATGGGAGGTGTCTCTGTCTGCATGAATGCTTTAGCTATGGGAGCAGGGACTTCTTCCAGGCTTTCTACATTTGTCTCTGTCATTATCCATCGGGCATTGTTACCAAACCAGACGTTCATATCATGACTATCTGAAACAAATCCGACAATGTGGTAATCACCTTTATGCTCCCATTCCACGGTGGTCACTTTTGGATACATCTTTTTGAAAGCTTCTTGTACTTTTTCCGGAGCATTTTGTGCACATACGGATGCAGATATCAGCAATAACAAGCCTGCCAATAAATTGAATTTAAACTTTTTCATAATCAGGGACTGTTTTTAGTTGCTAATAGAAACAACCTGAAGAAGCTTTTGTTTGTAACTTTTTGACTCTATAAAATAATTATTGAGTCTGTGATATCACGTATTATTTAATTCACTACTTTCGGGCACTTTTTTAAAGAGACAAAATGAATAATGTATTGATCCTTGTAGACAGCTTGGATGATTGGAAGCCATATTCCAAAACAAACAGCATTTTAACCGTATCCGACTACCTGAAGTATAAATCATCAGGAAAGGATCGTAAGTTGGTAATTAACCTGAGTAATGATTATAGCTATAACTCCGAAGGCTATTATTGCTCACTATTAGCCCAGACGAGGGGGCATAAAGTCATTCCCGGAGTTGATATTATTAATAAGGTGGAAGCAGGTACAGGTATCCGTATGGATAGCAGTCTTCAGAAACTCTGTTACCAGTGGATTCAGAAAAATGATATAACTGATGATCTTTGGTATTTGAATGTATACTTCGGTACGTGTAAAGAGAAAGGGTTGGAGCGTATTGCCCGCTTCATCTTTGAAAACTATCCGGCCCCTTTATTGCGAGTTACGCTGAATACGCGGCATAAAAACCAGATAGAAAATATTCAGTTCTTACCATTAAGTTCATTGAATAATGAGGAAGAAGATTATTTTGCCAATGCCTTGGACTTGTTTAACAGAAAGGTATGGCGTAACCCTCAGGCTTCAAAATCTGCACGGTATAATTTGGCTATACTCTATGACCCGAATGAAAAATTCCCTCCAAGTGATAAAAAAGCACTTCACAAGTTACTTGAGTTGGCTAAAAAAATGGATATCCATGCCGAACTACTGACAGAAGAAGACGCTACACGGCTGATGGAATTTGATGCCTTATTTATTCGTACCACGACTTCATTGAATCATTATACATTCCGTCTTTCTCAATTGGCTACACAAAACGGACTGGCTGTTATTGATGATCCGCAATCTATTATCCGCTGTACTAATAAGGTTTATTTAAAAGAATTATTTGAAAAAGAAAAGATTCCAGCGCCACTCTCCATGCTGCTGTTTAAATCGAACGTCAATTCCTATGAGGAGATTACTGAACAGCTTGGTAGTCCTTTTA
>USSR01000137.1 GCA_900557355.1 uncultured Bacteroides sp. | reverse complement strand
AAGGCTGGTTTACACCAAGATCAGCCGCTAGAGCTTCTTGCTTCATACCAAAGTAAACACGGATCTTTTGCAGATTATGCCCTACATGTCTCCGGTTCGCTTTATCTTTTACTTCGATATTCATATCATTATTTTTTTAAGTAGTGCATTGAGACAAAGATAGTAAAAATCAACCCAAATCAAATCAAAGTCAACTTTATTTTTTTCAATCCCCAGTTCTATATGCATAATTTTGCCCTGTCAGTTTTTTACTGACATGAATCGTGGCGCCACATTCAAAACAGTGCAGAAGGATGCGCAATTGACATTGACATTCTGAACAATCATCATTTAACCAATAAAATCTAATAGCCTATGGGGTAAGTAAAGTCATTACAATCGAAACATAGCTTTAAATCATCCTGAAATTTAGCTATCCAAAAACAAATTAATAAACATACAATTAAACAAAAAGCATGAAATCATTTTCTGATAAAACAAACATAGGGGAGAATAATCCCCTAAAGACTGTTTATAGAATGAATTTTTACCTATTATTCCTATTAATAGGTTCCTTATCGATACTTGGATCAACACGGGCTTATTGCCAACAGAGCAGAACGATCTCGGGTATAGTGAAAAACTCTCAAGGAGAGACGATTATCGGAGCGAATATCGTTGAAAAAGGTACCAGTAACGGGACAATTACGAATGTAGACGGACTGTTCACACTGCGCGTATCGCCCAATGCAGTATTAAAAGTATCTTATATGGGATACACGGAGCAGGAAGTCAATACACGCAACAAGAACAAGCTGGAAATCATACTGACGGAAGATGCCAGATTGATTGATGAAGTAGTGGTGGTAGGATACGGATCGGTCAAAAAACGAGATTTGACGGGGGCAGTCACCTCCGTCAAAAGTGCGGAAGTACTGGCTGCTCCTACCAATAATGTGATGGAAGCGCTTCAAGGCAAGATACCCGGAATGGATATCACCAAAACTTCGGGACAGGTAGGAGGTGATGTCACTATCCTGCTACGCGGATCGCGATCCATCTATGGCAGCAACGAACCGTTGTTTATTATCGATGGAATCCCCGGCAGCTATAGCCAGGTCAGTCCGTCGGACATCGAGAGTGTAGATGTGTTGAAAGATGCTTCTTCCACCGCCATTTATGGTTCCGCAGGAGCAAACGGCGTTGTCATTATCACCACCAAAAGAGGAAAGGAGGGGAAAGCTACCGTAAACTTCGATGCTTATTACGGATTCAGCGGTTCACCCAACTACAGACATGGGATGGCGCAGGATGAATGGGTCACCTACCAACAAGAAGCTTATAAATATAAAAACGGTGACTATCCTACCGATATGTCCGCCCTACTGGGGAAACAGGATTTTATAGATGCATACAACGACGGCAAATGGATAGACTGGATAGATGAAGTGTCGGGCAACACGGCTACCACACAGAAATACAGTCTTTCGGTCAGCAGTGGCACTGAAAAGACAAAATTATTTGCTTCGACTTCCTACAATCGGGAAGAAGGTTTACTTAATAACGAAAATCTGAACAGATATTCGTTACGCCTCAACCTGGATCAACAGATATTTTCATGGGCAAAGGTGGGCTTTACCTCCAATTTAGTCTACCGGGACTTGAACTCCGGTGTGAAAAACACATTCACCAAATCTCTCTCCGCCATCCCGCTGGGTGATGCTTATACCGAAGAAGGAGAGATCAATCACGAATACATCACGGGACAATATTCCCCAATGAGTGATTTCATAGAGAATCAGTATGTAGACAACACCCGTTCCACCTACCTGAACATGAGTGGCTATGTCGAACTAACTCCCGTCAAAAACCTGACTTTTACCAGTCGTGTCAATGGTACTTTGAATCACTCACGCCACGGGCAATACTGGGGAGAGAAGTGCAATGCCAACCGTCCGTCTTATGCAGGTTCACCGCATGCTTCCATCACCAACAACAATGCCTGGAATTACACTTGGGAGAATATTCTCGCTTACAACACAACCATCGCAAAAGACCATAATCTGGGAGGTTCGCTGATTACTTCCTGGAATAAGAACCAGTCGGAAAGCAGCATGGCTGCCGCCAGCGGCCAGATGGTAGATCAATGGTCTTTCTGGCGACTGACATCAGGTACTTCCCAACATGTGGAATCCGACTTCGCACAGACACAGAAAATGTCTTTTGCCTTCCGTCTGAACTATTCATACAAAGGCAAATACCTGTTTAATTTCTCTACCCGTTGGGACGGTGTTTCACAATTTTCTACCGGACATAAATGGGATGCTTTCCCCGCAGGCGCACTGGCGTGGAGAATATCGGACGAGACATTTATGGAAAAGACACGTAGTTGGCTAGACAACCTGAAGTTGAGAGTGAGCTACGGTATCACGGGTAACTCGGGAGGAACCACCGCATACAGCACCACAACACAAGCCTATGTATATACAGCTTCGGGAATTTCCATTAACGGGAAGATCGTCCCTTTCACACAGTACTCTGGTACTTACGGTAGTTCCGATCTCGGATGGGAAAAATCATACAACTGGAATATAGGATTAGATTTCGGTATCCTGAACGGTCGCATCGACGGCTCGGTAGAATGGTTCAAAACGACAACCAAAGGATTATTATTCAAACGTACATTACCCATCACCAGCGGTCTGACCGGATGGGGATCGCCTCTGGCCATCTGGCAGAACATCGCCCAGACCAGTAATCAAGGTGTGGAAGCAACGATCACTTCGCACAACATACGGCACAAAGATTTCACCTGGAACACGACCTTATCCGTCACTTGGAACAAGGAACAAATAGACGACCTGCCTGACGGTGACCTGATTGCTGAAAACCTGTTTGTCGGTGAACCGATTAAAGCTATTTACGGATATAAATATGCCGGAATCTGGGGAACCGATACCCCACAGGAGACATTAGATGCCTACGGTGTAAAACCCGGCTTCATCAAGATAGAAACCTTAGACCAAAAAGGTGATGGAGGCGTACATAAATACAGTACGGAAGACCGACAAATTCTAGGACATTCCAATCCGGATTGGATCATCGGATTCAGTAATTCCTTCACCTACAAGAATTTTGATTTATCCATCTTTGCCATGGCGCGTTACGGACAAACAATCAACAGTGACCTGCTCGGCTATTATACCGCCGAACAGAGCGTAACCAAGAATCAGCTGGCAGGCGTAGACTACTGGACAGAGGACAATCAGGGCGCCTATTTCCCCCGTCCCGGAACGGCAGATGAACAAAAAACCGTATATCCTTCATTAAGAGTACGCGACGGTTCCTTTATCAAGATTAAGAATATCACACTGGGATATACGCTGCCTGTAAATATTTCACGCAAGGTTTTGATGGAGAAATGCCGCATCTATGCCACAGCCTACAATCCGTTCATCTTCGTAAAAGACAAGCAGTTGAAAGATACTGATCCCGAAACCAACGGTTCGGATGCATTCCCTACCTACCGGCAATTTGTTTTTGGCGTTAATTTGACATTCTAACTAAAGATTATAATCATGAAAAGTATATATATAAAATTCATATTTTGCAGCGTGCTGCTCTCGGCCCTGTCTCTACACTCCTGCACTTTGGACGAGTACAACCCGGGTGCATTTACCAAAGAGGCTTTGGCTACTTCCATCGATGGATATGAAACCCTGATTAACCAGTGTTATTTTGCCATGGAAAGATTTTATTACGGTGCTGCCGACTGGATGTCACTGACTGAAGGTGACACCGATCTTTGGACATATAAAGCCAACGAATCAACCAGTTACACACAGTGGTTCTGGTTTTTCGCAGGAACATCGCCCAATACGACTTACACCAATAATTGGTGGAACGGGACGTACGACGGTGTGGGAGCCTGTAACGAAGCTATCGCATTAGGAGACAAACCTCCTTACACCACGGAAGAGGAACGGAATGCAAAGATTGCGGAAGCCCGTTTTCTTAGAGCTGTGTATTATTTCAACGCAGTGGAACAATTCGGAGCAGTGACAATGCTCACAGAACCCGTAGTGACGGAAACACTGACCTACTCCCCCACCCGCACCGATCCGATGACTATCTATCAGGAGGTTATTCTGCCCGATTTGAGATTTGCATCCGAATGGTTACCAACAGGTACGCATGCAACAACTACCACCCCGACAAAGAAAGCCGCTCTCGGTTTTCTGGCTAAAGCCTGCTTGCAGACGTACGAATATGGAAGCACCGAATATTTGCAGGAAGCTCTGGATGCAGCCAAGAAATTGATTACCGATTGCGAAACTGGCGGTGGGAAATACAACACATATATGTATCCATCGTATAGCGAAGTGTTTAAAGAGAGCAATAACTGGGAAAACAAGGAAGCTCTCTGGAAACATCGCTGGTATGCAGGAGCAGACGGTCACGGATCAAGCAATGGAAACTACAAGTTGAACCGCAACGATGAATACTTCTTATGCAATATCAATAAATTCGGAGCACGTGAAGACAATCAGGAGACACGGCTTACTTGGGAAGGCTCAATTACCGGTATCTTTATGCCTACGCAGCATTTATTGAGTTTGTATGTACAGAAAGACGGAACATTAGACCCCAGATTTCATGAATCGTTCACTACAGAGTGGAACGCGAACAAGAATTACACGTGGGATGAAAGTGCCGTACACATGTATGATAAGGAAGAAGCCGTCATCGGCAAAGCTCTGAATAAAGGAGACTTAGCCATTAAATTCATCATGCCGCAAGACATGGATTATGCTACAGAGAAGCAAAAAGAACACATTTCTGATTATTTGCTAATTGATTATCATCATGTATATAGTGATGACAATAATAATGTGAACATGAATTATGCTTATACAAACGTCACTGGCAATTACAAAAATGACGGCACAAACGAGAACCAGTTCCGCTACTATTATCCGTCACTGAATAAGCATAACAGCAGTAATTATTATGTAGCCAATGCTTCCAAACAGAGAAATGGTAATCTGAATGCGACATTTATCATGCGTATGGCAGAAGTTTATTTGATTGCGGCAGAAGCTGATATTTACCTGAATGGTGGTGCAAATGCAGCCGGTTATATCAACAAGGTTCGTGAACGTGCCGGAGCAAATCCGCTTACCGGAAGTATTACGGTCCGAGATATCTTAGACGAAAGAGGCCGTGAACTTTGCGGGGAATATTGCCGCTTCTACGACTTAAAACGGACAGGAATGTTTAAGGACTCGGAGTATCTGGAGAATACTCATCCGGACCTGGCCCGGTTCTTCCATCCGAATTATGCGGTTCGTCCCATTTCAACCACATTTACCGCAACAATCACTAATGGCAGTGAATATCAGAATCCAGGATACTAAATAGATATTTCAATATGTACAGGTGCTATGGAGTCAATCCTGGCACCTGTACATTTCGACTACAGATTCGCATTGAGAATGAATATCCGCTACTTGGCAAAAGGTCATAGGCAGGCGATAACTCCCAAGCTCCATTTATCTGTGTTCTTTGACGTGTTTTTTAAAATCGAAGTGCAAAATCTAACTTTTTTACAAGATTGCTATAATAAATCAAAGTTTTTCCCTATGTTTGTATTAAAGGGCAACAAGATTTAAAATCTCGGAATTAGATGATAATACAAAAAAGTATGATGTATCAGCCTATACAATAAATGAGATTTTTTATAAGTTCCAGATTCCATCCGACAATTTGTAGAAATCAGATTAATACATATACCACCATGAAAAACAATTTTCAAAAATCAAGGAACATCAGGATATTTATTTCATCCACCTTTCAAGATATGCAGAGCGAAAGAGATATGCTGGTTAACAAAGTTTTTCCAAGACTGCGGCAGATTGCCTACGAACGCAATGTCACACTGACTGAAGTCGATCTGCGATGGGGAATCACCGAAGAAGAAGCAAAGTCAAGCAAAGTGGTGGAAATATGCTTGGACGAGATACGGAATTCACACCCGTTTTTCATCGGATTATTAGGAGAAAGATACGGTTGGTGTCCATCGAAAGAAACACTCATTGAACACCAGGCCATGCCTGACAGATATGAATGGCTTGCTGCTGACCTCGATCGTGGAATGAGTATTACGGAAATTGAAATTCAATATGGCGTACTCCGGTCGCTCGAACCGGTCTATGCTTCGTTCTATATACGGGAAGCGGATGAAAAGACGATGGAAACCGATCCAAGGCAGGCGCAGTTAAAAGAAACAGTAAGAAATAACAAAAGATATAACACCTATGATTACTGTTCCCCCGAACAATTGGGCGAACAGGTGGAATCGGAATTCAGGGCATTGCTCGACCACCTTTTCCCCAAAGATAAAGTCGAGGATCCTGCCGTACACGAAAGACAGAAACTACAAGCCTTTCTGGATGACAAATCGGATAATTATATACCCAATAAAGCTTATATCTCCTACCTGGACAAGTTTCTAAACGATACACCCAACCAGCATCTGGTGATTACCGGAGAAAGCGGTATGGGTAAGAGTGCCCTTTTGGCTTATTGGCTTAAAAATATCATCGAAGATGATCGGTGGAATGTGGTAGCACACTTTAGCGCCAACTCATCGCAGAGTTTGGACACGACGGATATTGCGAAGCATATAACCACCCAGATAGACTCACTATACGGACTTGAGCAGATGGAGGAAAACGACCGACAAATCGAACACAATGCTACCGATACAGATAATATAGATTACCAGAAACTAGCCTTGAGGGCCCAACTAATTGCCGGACAAAAACCTTTACTGATCGTTTTGGACGGCGCCAATCAACTTTCGGACCGGAATCATAGAACAAAACTATTAAACTGGTTGCCTGACTTCCCGGACAATGTAAAAATAATCTTTTCAACTATCGAGGAAGATAAAACCATGCAGGTATTCAAAAAACGGAAATACCCTGTAATAACAGTCTACCCCTTACTGCTCGACCAACGCAAGAAACTGATTGTAGACTTTTTCGATCGTTATCGTAAGCGGCTGTCCGAACAACAACTGACCATGATACTCAAAGGCAGTGACATAACAGACAACACCATGGTACTGATGTCATTACTTGAGGAAATCAGATGTTTCGGAAATTTCGACAGCCTGACCAGCTTCATCAACCAAATGACTAACCTGCCAGACATCAACTCATTTTTTGACAGACTATTACAGCGCAAAGAGCAAATATACAACACCCCACTTTACCCCTCACTAACATCAGACTTGCTGTCACTGATAGCATTATCCAAAGATGGATTATCTGAAACAGAACTGATTGCAATTAGCAACATCCCGTCGCTCTACTGGTCTCAATTCTATTGTGCAAACACGGCCCACCTAATGATTAGGGACGGACGAGTGGTTTTTGCACACGACATGATACGACAGGCTATTGAGCAGAAATACCTTAACTGCGAAAGAAAAGTACAATTAAGACAGAACATAATAGACTATTTCAATCGCGAAGAAAACAATAACTTCCGCAAGATGGAGGAACTCCCCTATCAACTTTATCACGCCGAAAAATGGGACGAGCTTCACGAATGTATTTCAACACTCGGTTATATGAGCCGACAGTTTAGCACCAACAACATTCATGAATTCATACTTTACTGGCGTACACTAAAACAAGCCGATGCTTCAAAATATAAAATTTCACAAGCCTATATTGAACAGATTATGGGAAGTATGGCTGAAAAAGCTGAAATGGCAGTTATGCTACAATGGGCTTATTGGCAGATGTTCCGCAATGACATTATCCGGCTGACCAACATTTGTATTTCTTATCTGGATGATTTGGATGCAGCCTACGAACTGGTAGAATTCCTAATCCGTATGTGCGACCAGATGGCCGACGGCGATACCAATGAAGAACGCTGCTCGTTCCACAATCTGGCCGGTATGATCTGTATTCGCAAAAAAGAATACATCCAGGCGTTAAAGGAATATAGGGAAGGATTATCACTTGCAGTCCATGCTTACGGAGAAGATGACCTGAAAATAACATCTTACCTGTGTAACATCGCTGATGTATACCACAGTATCGGCGAATCACAAAATCCGGTTGATAAGAACGCATTGGAAAAAGCGAAGCTGATCCTCGAAAAAGTCCTTAAGATGCGCAAATCCATCCTGCCGGACATGCATGATGATATTGCCGTAGCATACGATAATCTCGCCGGTATATACAGGTTGCTTGGTGAAGAAGAACTTGCTAAGGAATATCGTCTGAAAAGTCAGGACATATATGTCAGTCTCAAAGGTGAGAATGATATTGATGTAGCCATCGCATATCATAATTATGCACTCGAATGCCGTATGGAACAAGATTTTGACCAAGCCAGAGAGTATGCCGAAAAAGCCCTTACGATATATCAGCACATATTAGGAGATGAAAATGCGCATACCCAAGAAGAATATCACTCGCTTGCAGAAATTGAGATGTATAGTGGAAACTATCCCAAAGCGACCGAATATATGAGACATGCGATAGATATTTACCAAAAGATTGGAGACCGTGACATGACGCTGGCCGAGCTACTGAACAGCCAGGCCTCCATCTATCTTCGGGCCAACCAACCTGATCTGTCTCTCAACACAGCATTGGAGTGCATCAGTCTACTCGAAACATTAAAACAAACAGACTCAAAACTGGCTGCTACCATGTATGACAATCTGGGTAAAGTCTATCTCGTCCTAAATGATGAAAAACTTTCGGAACATTATTATCTAAAAGGAGCCAAAACCTGGCATAATATGGATAACTTGGAAAAAGAGGCTGCCTCATACTCCTATCTGGCCGCAGCATACAACACTTCCAATCGTTTCGAAGACGCCGCAGTTGCACTCGAAAAATCACTTGCTTTGCTGGAAGAATGCGATAAAAGTCAGGATGAAGCAGCTGCCTATGCGAACAATAATTACGGTGCAATATGTTTCAGACTAGGACACATAGACAAGGCAATCGAACACATTGAAAAAGCCTGGGAGATACGCTCCGCCCTGTTCGGTCCCGACGATCAGATGGCAAGGCAGTACAAGGACACAGTTGAACAACTGAAACAGGCAAATGAAAATACAGAAGATTCGGCCAATGACCAACCCAATGAAAAGCAAATAGCCAATGCAAATGCCGAAATCGAAGAATTTGCAACCTACATCGGTATAGATGATCCGGCATTGACCGACACCTTCCGACAAGGGAGAGACGCCTTTCAGACGGGTTATTTTGAAAGAGCCGTCGACATGTTCAATCGTGCCCTTCATCATTGCAACCAAAAGGGGGTTGAAAAAATGTCAGTAGCCCGAAGCCTGATTTATCGCTATCTGGCTTATTCAATGGAAATGAAAAAGGAAGAAGACCAAGCAGAAGAATACTATCGTATGGCAGCCGACATCGCTATCCAAAATGATAATGATGCTGTGGCCGAACGGGTATTCAAAGACATGGCCGAATTCAATTGGAATCGAGGTAATTTCGAGCAGGCAGAAATGAGCTACTGGCATGAAATACGATGCTTGCTAAGTTTGTATGGCTTCTACAACAAGAAAACGATAGCATGCCTGAACAACATAGCGCAGGCCATAACCAAACAAGATGCTGTATATTGGCAAGTCATCCTCCGATGCTTCGAATTTGTTTATGTCCTCTCCAGCGATAACGAAGAATACAAGCAATCACACCAAAGTGCAAGCAATGGAATCGGTACGTCGATTGAACATCTAAAACAAGAAGACGAATCGTTTGATGACCAAAACTACCGAATCGATCTCGAAAGTGCAGTAATTGTTCTGATGGATTACACGATCGGCTTAGGCATGTACAATACAGCACATCAACTGTACATCTCTTTTCTTGAAGAAATAGCCGCAAACAGTGGAATAACCGTAGATGGCTATTACCTGATTAGTTTACGAAGAATAACAATGGATGCTGTTTTGGATAATCCGCACAGGGTAATCACGGCGGGACTCAACTTGTTACAGAAGGCTGAATCACAGCCTCCTTCCGACGAAATAAAAAGTCAAATAGAGATAACAATAGCAAATGCCTACTGCGACACCATGCAATATCATAAAGCCCTACCGCTCTATGAAACCAACCTGACTTACGAACCCAATCTCATCGTACCACTAGCCAAGTGTTACAATGCATTAAGCCACCCGCAAGAGGCTCTTCAGATGCTGGGAAATGCCATAGAGCAAGATCCGTCAATTTCTACATTGCCCGAATTTGACAAAGTTCTCGGTAAGATACTTCTTGACACAGGGCATATCAAGGAAGCTCTGGACGCCTTCAATCGTTACGAAGCTGACAAAACCGATACAGGAATCTCCCCTATGACTATCCACAAAGCTCTCGCACTCTATTTGTCCGGTAGCGAAATGGATGCCACACAGTTGGTACATTCTGCTATGAAACTACTGAAAGATGAGAGCAACGACCTTTTATACAGGATATCCATCGGCATTGAATTGATTGATTATATGTTTCAAACAGGCAACATCGAACAGGCAGAAAAATTGATCGACCAACTTCACGGATTGTTGGAGGAATTGCCCGATAGTATGCAAGAGCCCTATAATGCCCGCATTGTCGCAATAAGACAAGCCCAAAACTAAGAAAGAATAATAAACAGGTATAAAAATAATAATGTAATATGAATATTCAGGAAATTTTAAATATGCTTGACGAAGACATAGCACGTGCCGAAGAGCAACAACCAGATAACAAGGAGGAGAATATCGATTTTCTGTTGTCCGAATTGGAAGCATCCCGTGAATTGGACGAGGACCGGCTTGCGGAAAAATACCTGGCCATGCACACTATGTATCAATTCCTTACCCGACCAGGTAATCTTATCAAAATACTTGACTGTAAAGATCAGCTTACGCTAGGTGAATGCCTGCCTATGCTCACTTATCTTCCGTGGGTAAAAGACACCGAATTTGAACGGCTCTGTCTGGAAGCATCATTTTGCTCCCTGTATAACCATTTTCAATATGGAAATGAACTGGAAAAAGGTTTTGCAGCCATTGCAACCATAAAATTACTGCTTCATCACTCAGAGCAGCTTTTACCTTGTTTCGAAGAATTCCAACAAATAACCTACGAAAACGAGCACTTGCATAAACAGATGGACGAAGTGGATTTCCAATATGAATCCCAAATACTACTTTATCAGGTGCAGGCTTCGATGGTACCTTTCGTCCGGCGAGTTTACGAAATGTATCCGATGCTGGAAGAAGAAAGAATAAATGAATTCTGCAATAGAATCGAAGCAACGCTTGCTGATTTAGAATTGTCGCAGGAAAGAATGATGTTTAAAACCCGACTGATTTATAATTTCATGATTGAAGCGGATATCAGATGCTATGAAGGAATAAATGAAGAAGAGGAATGATAGTCATTCGACTACAAATAAATCCCGGCCTTGCGGTTTCGTCCTTGAGCCGGGATTTATAAATGAAAGAAGAACCCGATATCCCGTTTCCGGCTTTTCTTACCGCCAGTACTTATTATTTATTCAAATATCCATTTTTCGCAGCCTCCCAACCAATAATTGCAGTCTTTCGAATCTCTCCCCAGTGGTAATTACCCAACTCACCGGAAGAACGAATGACACGATGACATGGAATAAGGAAAGCTACGGGATTCTCACCGACAGCCGTTCCTACAGCCCGGCAAGCCTTCGGATTATTAATACCTGCGGCTATATCTCCATAAGTAGTCAATCCGGCGACAGGGATTTTCAGTAAAGTTTCCCAGACCTTTAGTTGAAAGTCAGTACCTTTCAAATGCAGCTTTATATCTTTGAGCTTCCTCCAATCCTGCGTGAAGATGGATAAAGCATTTTGCTGCATCTCATCCACAGCCGGAGTAAACGTTGCATTAGGAAACTTCTTCAACAAGGAATGAAATGCCGCATCGTGATCGTCTGCAAACTCCAGACAACAAATACCTTTATTGGTAGACGCAATAAATAGTTCACCAAAAGGACTTTTGGCAAAACTGTAATTGATAGAAAGATTTTCACCACCGTTTTTATACTCGCCCGGTGTCATGCCTTCTATATTTACAAACAAATCATACAATCTGCCCGTACCGGAAAGTCCCGTTTCCTGTGCCGTATCAAACAAAGACGCATGAGTCTCATCCAAGATTTTCTTAGCATATTCAATACTGGTATATTGCAAGAACTTCTTAGGACTAACCCCTGCCCACTCCGTAAACATACGTTGGAAATGTGCCGTACTCAACGCCACCTCCCGGGCAATCTCATCCAATCCCGGTTGCCT
>USSR01000136.1 GCA_900557355.1 uncultured Bacteroides sp. | reverse complement strand
ACATGAGTCCGGTGGAGACGGAGAAGGCTTCGGCATCGTTATCTGTGCAGGAGCCGGGCTGACCGTAAGCAGTATTCCTCTTTTTGTATTTGCCGTTAAAAACAGACAAAAAGCTATCGCAACTGCACTCGGCACAGAACTTGACCCACAATTATGGAGAAAACACAGACAGTTCAGAATTGGCGCATGCACTGCATTGGGCATAGGGCTTGCCGGAATGGCAACAGGCCTGATGGGTGGAGCTTTCGACGATTCTCTCTACAAAAACACCCAATCATGGAAAGCGGTATTTTACACCAGTGTGGGTATAACAGTAGCCAGCATTCCACTATTCGTTCTTGCCAATATCAATAAAAAGCGAGCTAAACAAGAAATAGAATTCTCACTCAGTAGTTCGAACATCCAAATGGCTTTACCCAACGGAATGCTTCAGACACAACCCGCATTGGGTTTTTGCATTCATTTTTAGGGATAAAAATCGCCCTTATCAGACGATTTTAGCAAACAGTTCCAAATGCTCATCTACATAACCGGCTATCAAAGCTGTTATGCCTTCCTCTTTTTCCAAGAATTCTTCTTCCAGTTCATCGAAAGCTTCATATTGCTCGTACATAGCCATGAATTCATCATCTGTACGCTCCCGTTCCAAATCTTCACGATGGGCATCATAAATCTTTTTGGCTCTATATACCAGTTTACCGAAATCTTCTGCTCCCCACAGACGCATCACTTTAGCAAACGGATTGGCAAAAATATATCCTCCATACCCATTCTGTATCAACTGGCAGAAGCCACCATCCATTACTTCGTCACGAAAGATCTGGTAAGCAAGCAAAGTGTGCTGCTCACCTGTCAGCAACGGCATGGACTCAGCGGTCAGCTCACCACCTATCACTTCTTTATATCTGTCGGTAAATACCTGAATAAAAGTATCCATTCCCTCGCCTGCTGCTTTGCGCAAGGCGGCATCAGTAATTTCTATCATAGTCTTCTTATTATGTCTTTTTCTAATTATTACGACAAAGATATGGAATTAAAAGATAAAGGTATAACAAGAAGACTAAAAACAATGAAAAGTGTTCCTACAATTTCCGCAGAATGCCTTTATCACCCACAACGAAGTAAGTATTCTTATCAATCAGCAATGCACGGCCCCGTTTCTTCTTCTGATTTTCTTTATTGTCTACATTGACACCGATAACCTTGCCATCATAGAAAGTAGAAATATCCTTGAAGATGGTATGCCCTACGATAATGTGTTTGACTTTATAGCGTTCCATCACCATTTGTAGGCTGTCCTGCGCCATTGGATGATACTTGGCATCTGTACGCACAAGCCCACGATACCAGATGGGACCGTCGTTACCATACAGAAATGCGGTCAATGGAGAAAGAGCCCTGCGTTCTTTCTTATTCATGAAAAGGGCTTTACTCATTTCTTCGTTCACGGTAGGGATACTTAGATTACGATCATAAAAATTCTTGCCTAACCCGGCATGAACATAAAGATCACGACCTATAATCTGCATCGTATTACGGGTACCTAACCATTTACCCAATTCAGTATCGGATCCAAAAAGTTCAGGGTAATTCATATTCAATTTCTGTGCCAGCACTTTATATTTATCTTTCGTATAGCGTAAGTCATTAGCCAGCACCAGCGGCTCATGGTTCCCTAACAGGAAAGAAACAGTTCCACCTGCTTTTGCAGCCTCATCTTCTAACTTATAAAACAGCCAGAATATTTGCGGTACATCTTTTCCACGATCAAAAATATCACCGATAACCATCAGATGATTATTACCAAAGCTCCAATTGTAGTTTTTATCAATAATCCCATTACCCTGCAACAAACTAATAACACAATCCAACTTACCATGCGGGTCGGACATAACAAACACTTTTTCCGGTTGCCGATATTTCCAATCGGGACGTTTCACCGGATGCAATCTCACATCAAACGGAAACCGCCCCTTATGATCTACCACATGCAAGATAAAATCTTCAGGTAGTGCAACATAAGTCGTATCGGTAATTTTCCCTTTCTTATCGACACTGATGACACGCGTTTTACCATCAGGCTGATAAAGCACATACGGTCCGTCAGCCGATAACTCTTCTTTTTTCTCTTTATCTTTCTTATTACCGTCTGAACCAAAAGTTCCGGCACTAAGGCCGGAACTGATGAACATTAGAGTAAATGCGATAAGAAAGTACTTCGTGAAACTTGTTTTACTCATCATATATCATTTATTAAAATTATCTTCCACCATATCCAGGATTCTGTTCCATATTAGGATTGGCATCCATTTCCTTCTTGGGAACAGGAAGTACAATCATATAGAAATTCCAGTCATAGGTCATATACTTCGTATCATGTTTGGTTTTACTCAGATTGCTGTCTTTTACATCCTTACGCTCTACTGTCAATCCATTTCTGATAGCGTCATACATGCGGTGTCCTTCGGCAACCAGTTCTTTACGGCGTTCATCCAGCACTCTTTCCAGAGTAATGGTCTGTCCCACTACTGTGTTTTCCGGATTAGCACGCTTCACAATCGGATCGAGATACTCAATCGCTGTGGCATTATCGCCCAACTTGACAGCTGCCTCAGCCGCAATCAGATAAACTTCGGACAGACGAATAAGCGGAATATTGGCATCCGTGATACTTTCATTCTGCTGCGGTTGATACTTAAAGACATAAGCATAATATTTCTTATCGAAACTCAACAATTTAAGACGTATATCTTTAGGATCTTTCTTCAGGAACTGATAGAAGGAACAAGTGATGCACATGTCATCATAACCATCCTTAGAATTCAGATAGCCCATACTCTCCTTACCCGGACTATCAGTAGTAAGGTTCACGATTTCGAACAAGACTTCACCCGGATTGGAGGCAGACGCATCATTACTCCATGCTGTGGGATATTCTTCATTGGTCCACAAGGCATAGCCTTCTTTTTCCGCTCCCTTAATGGCATCTTTCGCCATTTTCAGTGCATTAGTGTTATCATTCTTGTAGAGATATACGCGGCTGAGTAATGCCATTGCTCCCCATTTATTAATTTTACCCTTATTAAAATCACCGCTCAGCAAACCAATGCTTTCGGTAAGATCGGAAATCACCTTCGTATAGCACTGAGCTACGGTGTTTCGGGAGGGTTTACTTTCAATAGTGGACAATCCTTCCACAATGGGCACCCCCAATGATGCTCCGTTATCTTTGGTATAGGGATAGCCGAAGATACGGGTCAAGTCGAATAAGGCCAGCCCACGGATTGCCAAAGCTTCGCCTTTCAGGTCATCTCTGTATTCGGTATCTTCTTCATCAATGACAAGTTTGTCAATGTTCATCAGAATCAGATTACAATTCTGAATGATAGAATAAAGATAAGACCAGTGAGAAGTGGGGCCATTATCTTTTGTAAAATTGAAACGATAATAGTCGGCCACACGTTTGGTAGAACTAACCGCCTGCATATCATCTCCCGTCACGTCTCCATAATATACCAGCCGACCGGAGTAGGCATCCGAGCTTTGCATCGTGCTATAAATACCATTCAAGGTAAACTCAACATCCGACAATATCTTAATACTGGTTTCAGTATCTATCGAAGTGGAAGGATCCAGATCCAACCAATCGTTTCCGCAAGAACTTACGAAGAACAATACAGAACTGATAAATAAATATTTTAATAGCTTCATAATATCAAGTTTTTTAACGGTTAGAAATTAATGTTTACGCCGAAAGTCACAGTCTTTAAAGGAGGGGTTCCCCAGATAGCAGTACCACCGCTGACGGCTTCCGGATCGTAATAATCGTATGCTGCCCAAGTCCAAAGATTATTGGCTGATGCATACAAGCGTACATTCTCAATACCGATTGTACGGGTCCACTCTTTCGGGATGGTCACGCCGAATGTCAAAGTCTTCAGACGGATAAAATCAGTACTGTGCAGTCTGCGCGTCGTTGTCACCTTATTCATAGCTACATTCGGCTTTTCGTAAAATAATTCATACTTGGTAACATCTCCCGGCTTCCTCCAACTGTTCTTATAGTAAGTCGGAATATTAGCCTCCAGATCGTTGCCTCCGTGTTCGGTCTTTTGTGCCCAAGTATCATAAGAGTAACCACCAAACTGGTAAGAGAACATAAAGTTGAAATCAAACCATTTATAGCGTAAAGTATTTGACAAGCCGCCTATCACATTAGGCTCCGCATGCTTGTCCAACACAATGGCATGTGCCTCATCTATAACTTCAGTAATCTCTTTTTTATAGTTACCATTCTCGTCCACGTCATTCGTATAGAACTGCGGAGCACCGGTTTCCGGATTGATACCGGCAAATTCTTTCATATAGAACGTACGGAATGATTTGCCGACTTTGCGAATCTGAGTTCCTTTAATAATTTCTGTTTGCATGCCATCGAGTGTCACAATCTCATTCTTATTGTGTGAAATATTGAATGTGGTGTTCCATGAGAAATCTTTTGTCCGGATATTAGTAGAATTAATTTCCAGTTCCACTCCTTTATTCGAAACTTTACCGATATTCATCAGATAACTGCCAAAACCGGTTGTCATAGAGATAGGACGGTCCATCAACAGATTTTTAGTGGTACGGGTGTAATATTCCAACGTAACATTCAGACGGTTCCACAGACTGAAATCCAACCCCAGATTCAGGTTATAGTTGGTTTCCCATTGCAAATCATCGTTCTTAAGTTGCGACTGAATAATGCCCGGCTGTTCCAAATATCCATTGGTCAGACTGCTCAGTCCTCTGTATCCGAAATAGTCAGTAGGAAGAGTACCATTCACACCATAAGAAGCACGTATCTTCAGGTCAGTCAGCCAATCCTTGACAGAGTCCATAAAGCTTTCCTCAATCACACGCCATGCGGCAGATATCGACCAGAAGCTACCCCAACGATTATCTTTGAGAAAACGGGAACTGCCATCCATACGGAAACTGCCACCCAGATAATATTTGTTTTTATAGTCGTAATTCAGGCGGAACAGATAAGATACCATACGGGTACGCGTATCGCTGCCACCCACCGATTCGGTCTTCATACCATTACTGATCTGGTTTTTGTCGTAAGTGGCAAAATTAGTGGCATAACCGGATAAGTAGTCGCGATACTGGTCATCAATCTCATATCCTGCCAATGCATCAAGATGATGATCCGCGGCTATAGACATTTTATAACTCAACTGGTTGGCCCATACCATTTTCTTGTACTCATAGAACTTCTTGCTCATGCCACCATTGATGTCATCGCCGTTAGAGGTACGCGGGTCCTTCCAGTCATTGCCTTTCGTGTTAACATAATCATAGCTCAAGGTAGACTTGAACTTCAGATCCTTGATGAACTCATATTCACCGTAGATGGTATTGAACGTGCGGGTCACATATTCGCGCTGATAATCATAAGTTGCCGCCAATGCCGGATTACGGTCACTGTTGCGGATAAAATCACGGTTCCAACTACCATCTTCATTGTAAACAGGATCGGAAGGGACAACGGCGTTACGCGAAGTATAGAAAGGAGAAGAATAAGAAGTACCTTCGCTATACACATCCTGATTGACAGTGGCAAACAGAACATTGGCACCTAACTTAAGCTTGTCAGTAGCTCGAAAATCAACATTCAGTCTTCCACTGATACGTTCCAGACCGGAATTGATAGCAATACCGTCCTGTTTCAAATAAGAAAGCGAAGAGTAGTACTTAAATCTGTCCGTACCTCCTGAAAGAGAGGCTTCATAGGACTGATGATTTCCTTTCTGAAACATAATATCATCCCAGTCCACATATCCACACCAGGGAACCGGAGCATAGTTATCAATCTTTCCGTCGGCATAAGCCATTGCATCAGCTTCGCTCTTACCTTTCTTTATCTGACCTGCCACCAAACCGTCATAAATATATTGGCGACGTTCCTCTCCACCCATGACAGGACGATAATCCATAGCAAAATCAGAACTACCCCAATCAGCTTTCAATGAGATGGAGGCTTTGCCCGCCTTACCTTTCTTTGTCGTAATCAATACAACGCCGTTGGCAGCACGCGAACCGTAAAGAGAAGCGGCAGCGGCATCTTTAATGACTGTAACACTCTCGATGTCGGAGCTATTGATAGTCGACATGATATCAAGCCCCGCATCCGAACTCATCGTATTGATAGTACCTGAGCGCATCGGTACTCCGTCTATCACATAAAGAGGAGAATTACTGGCGTTAAAAGACCCCATACCACGAATCCTCAATGAAGAAGAGGCACCTGGCTGGCCGGAAGATGATGTGAACTGCACACCCGGCGCATTGCCTTGCAACAGGTCCTTGAAAGAAATAGCAGGAACATCTTTCAGTGTCTCTCCTTTTACACTGGAAGCAGAACCGGCATAAGCAGATTTCTTGAAGGTACCATAACCGGTAACGACCACTTCATCCATCAAATTGTTATCCGGTACCATTTCCACTTTAACCATCTTTGCAGAAATAACTTTAACTTCCTGACGGATATAGCCTACATAAGAAACAATCAAAGTAACAGGCAGATGATCCACATCAAGAGAAAAATGCCCGTCCAGATCGGTGGTACAACCGTTGGTAGTACCTTTTACCAGTACATTGGCTCCGATAACAGATTCACCCGTCTCATCTACAACGCTTCCACTCACTTTAACCTCTTGCTGGGGAGCAGCTACAGCTTCAACCTTAGAAGCAGGCTTAATAGCGATGACACCTTCATGAACCGTATAAGTCAGCCCACTACCTTTCAGGCATTTATCCAGCACATCAGCAATCTTTTCATGATTCACAATCAACTTTTCTACTTTTACATTTTTCACCTCTTCAGTGCTATACACAAAGGTGAAATCAGTTTGTCTCTGAACTTCCCACAGCACTTCGTTAAGAGTGGCATTCTTAAAAGTTGCTGTGACAGTGGCTTGTGCAAACACTGCATTGGCAGCCTGCATAAAACCGGTAACTGTGAAACAAAAAAATAGTAACGTTATCCATAAACGTCTACTACTTCTTTCAGCTTGATTCTTGTGTTCTTTCTTGTTCATAGTAATCTTTTTTGGGTTAATTATGGAATGTTATTGTATTACCTTCGATTTTCACGTGTACTTCTTCTGTCTTTTCCAGTAACTTGACGAAAGGAGTTATTTCTTCATAACGATTCAGATTACAACCGAAACGTATATTCTTGAGTTTTTCATTTTCGTAAACTACGTTCATGTCATACCAACGTGAAAGTGTCTTCATGATATCTTCCAAGCGTTGATCTTTGAAGTTGATCTTCCCCTTCACCCATGAAGTATAGAATGAAGTATCTACCGTTCGCACCTGTATGGAATTACTTCCCAAAGCGATGGTAGCTTGTTGCGACGGTTTCAGTATAAGGCTTTCACCCTTTTCGGCACTGACCTTTACAGATCCGTTTACCAGGGTGGTCTGGTACTCCTCATCGGGATAAGCGGAGATATTGAAAGTCGTACCCAATACTTCAACCTGCATGCCATTGGCATTTACAATAAAAGGCTGCCCGGTTTTACTCACTTCAAAATAGGCTTCACCTTGTAGCTCGACTTCTCTCTTACCCGTAGTAAATGCTACCGGAAAACGGAGGCTACTCATTGAATTTAAATGCACCTTTGTTCCATCACTCAACACTAATGCATACTCACCGCCACGGGGAATCTCCACCTTATTATATACAGGTTTTGGAGAGACAGATGTACTCTGTGCCAACTGATAATTCAGGGTGGTTGAATCTATCTGAATGTTCGTTCCCTCTATTGTTTGTAAAGCATCTGCCGTTTCTTTATTCAGATTGATAGTCTCCCCATTATCCAAAGTCAATATTGCTTTGGCCGCTCCTGGCAATATAGGTTGGGCTATCAGCACGGACTTGTTAGAAAAATAGTCATGAGTAGTGTATTTTAGTGAGATGCCAACAAAAAAGACCGGTACTAAAACAGCAGCGGCATAACTGAGGATTTTTATCATCCGTTCCCGGTTATTACTCTTTCTGATGCGCTTTTGCACCTCCATCCAACCGGTTGCAGTGTTGAAAGACGTACCACTTTCCACATGCTTTTTCAAATTCTCTTTACTGCAAATTTTCTGAAAGAGTGCTTCGTGAGCGGAATCTGCTTTTCGCCATTTCTCCAGTTGAGCGTTTTCTTCAGGAGTGATTTCACCCGATAAGTGTCTGGCAATAATATTAGATATATGAAAATCCTGTTTTATCATAAATTGAACTTTTTTCGTTGTCTTTTATAATAAAACAGGCATAATTAAAATCATGGTGAATCGAAAAGCATTTTTTTCCTAAGAAAATTCAAAATGCCGATCTTATTATGCAATTTTTAGGTTTATATCAGTAGTTTATTCCTTCTTTATCAAGAATTAAACTACTTTTGCCACTCAATTTTAATACATCTATTTTATGCCGATATTCTTCATTATCCTCATCACCATATATCTTGGCGGAAACACCTATGTATTCTATAGAGGTGCACAAGCGTTATCCGGACTTCCTGTTGGAATCAAAATCCCGTTGGCTATTTTGTTTTGGCTCGCAGCTCTATCCATCGTGGGGACGATGCTGACCCGTAACATAAAAATGCCGGTTTTCTTATCTCATACAATGTATGAAATAGGCACTGGCTGGCTGATATTCACCTTATATATGGTCTTATTCCTACTCGCATTCGATCTGTTGAAACTATGCCGTATCCCTTTCAACTACAGCTTCGTCGTCTCTTTGCTATTTACAGTCATCTTATTAGGATATGGGTACTATAATTATCGCCACCCTAAAACGAACATAGTCAATATCGCCCTCAACAAACCTTTGACCGGTGACCGGCAACCTATTAAAATAGCCGCCGTGAGTGACCTACATCTCGGATATGGAACCGGGAAAACGGCTTTAAAGCGATACGTGAAGATGATTAACGAGCAAAATCCGGATTTAATTCTGATCGGAGGTGACTTGATTGACAACAGTGTAGTGCCTCTTTATGCTGAAAACATGATGGAGGAACTGTCCGAATTAAAAGCACCGTTAGGTATTTACATGGTTCCCGGTAATCACGAATATATCAGTGGCATGAATGCAAGTGCACGATTTATACAAGGCACTCCCATACAGTTGTTGCGCGATTCAATAGTCACACTCCCCAGTGGTATACAATTGATAGGACGCGATGACCGATCGAACACTGCCCGCCGTTCATTGCAAGAGCTGATGGCAAATGTAGATAAAAACAAGCCTATTATCTTGTTAGACCATCAGCCCTATAAACTGACTGAAAGTGAAACAGCCGGTGTCGACCTGCAATTTAGTGGACATACCCATCGAGGACAAGTATGGCCTATGAGCTTGGTAACAGACTACATCTACGAACAAAGTCATGGCTATCGCCAGTGGGGAAACAGCCATATATATGTTTCCAGTGGATTATCTCTTTGGGGACCTCCTTTCAGGATAGGAACGGAAAGTGAAATGGTTGTGTTACAATTATCCACAAAAGAATAAGAGGCATAGTACTCTCGCGGAAAAAAGATAATTTGTTCTATTTTTCCTGTTCCTTATGATTAAAACCGCATCAAGTCCGTGTTTGCTCCGTACCTATGCAGAAGGAGTTGGTATGGGCTTGGTATGGAGCAGACAGGGAGAGGGTATGGAGGTGATAAGAAATTAGTCTAAAATTCTGTTTTCCTCTAATGCTATAGAGAGAAATCAAAGTGACAGGTTGCACGTTTATAAATAAAAGAGAATAAGGAAATAGTAATACTCTTTCAGATATATACGAAGCTTTTTGTATGCAATCTTTTTAAGAGTATGTACAGTTTCAACAGATACATTTAATTGCTCAGCTATTTCAGCATTCTTTTTTCCTTCCATAGCCAATCGCATAATAGCCCGCATCTGATCAGGAAGTTTGTCAATAGCCTCTGCCAGAATCCGATAAGTCTCTTCTTCCACTACTGCATCATGGAAGAAAGAATCCTTTTTCTTTTCAATAACTTTTTGAGCATATTCAAATACTACCTTAGAATGCTCCAATTCATTCAACGCCTTATTGCGCACGGCTGTATAAAGGAAAGCTTTGACTTGATGCAAATAGAAAAAATCATCTCTGATTTGCCATAATTTAGCAAAGGAATCTTGTACGATGTCAGCAGAAGTTTCTTCATTTTCTGTATATCGGTTCGCAAATAAACAAAGTGCCACATAATATTTATCAAAAACATTATGGAACTCCCGTTCATTAAGCCTAATACTAATGAGTATATGAGAAGTTTCTGTAACCACCAGCATTCTTTTTTCTCTATTCTAATGCGAAAATAGAAAAAAAATATTAAAAAATAACACAGTAAGACCTAAACTTCCACATAGAAAAAGAATTTGTCGACATCCGTCACTCAGGAAACCCATACTTTTGTCCCATCAGAATATTAATCTTAAGACCATGAAGAAAAACTACACACTTCTATTTATCATGCTTTTATGTGCCGTTTTTGCACAAGCTCAAACCACTCCAGCCTTCCCAGGTGCCGAAGGTTTTGCCCGCTACACCGTAACCGGAGGGCGCGGAGGTATCGTATATCACGTCACCAACCTTAATGACAGCGGCGAAGGATCACTGCGTGCAGGAATTGATATGAAAGTTCCCCGTACCATTGTTTTTGATGTGTCGGGTATTATTGAACTGAAAAGCAGGCTGGTCATAAAAAATGGGGATCTTACTATCGCCGGACAAACAGCTCCGGGAGATGGGATTTGTATCAAGAACTACACCCTGCACATTGCCGGATACAAGGAAGAAGATAAAAAGGATCAATGCGCCACTAATATTATCATCCGCTTCATTCGCTGCCGTATGGGAGATGAACAAAAAGCGGAAGATGATGCCATGTGGGGACGTTATACCTCGGATATCATCATAGATCATTGTAGTATGAGCTGGAGTACGGACGAATGCGCTTCTTTTTATAGTAATAAGAACTTTACTATGCAGTGGTGTATCTTGAGTGAAAGCCTAACCAAATCGGTACACGTCAAAGGAAACCACGGATATGGAGCCATTTGGGGAGGTGAGGGAGCAAGTTTTCACCATAATCTACTGGCTCATCACAGTAGCCGCACTCCTCGTCTGGATGGCAGCCGATCCATAGGAAGATGGGAAGAGGAGCTCACCGATCTGCGCAACAATGTATTCTATAACTGGGGCCCTACCAACGGAGGATATGCCGGAGAAGGCGGACGGTATAACTTTGTGAACAATTATTATAAACCAGGCCCCTCTACTGCCACAAAGAAGAGTATCGTCAACCGTATCTTTCAGCCCAATGCCGATGATGGTACACAAAGCAATCCTGCAGGTATATGGGGAAGCTTTTATGTGGATGGTAACTACTTTGACGATACTTGCTCCAAATTGAGTAATGACATGAAAAAACTGGTGAGTGAAACCAATGCAGATAACTGGGAAGGCATTCATCCGCATCTGGGTAACGGTGAACTGCCGGGAGGAAGTAAAGACGGCATAAAAAGTAAGACAGAATTTGAAGTCGCATCCGTTAGTACGCATGCTGCAGCACAGGCTTATGAAAAAGTACTGGCACAAGTAGGCGCCAGCCTGAAGCGTGACGCCGTCGATGAACGGATCATCTCTGAAGTTAAGAATGGGAATTACACTTATGAAGGTAGCAACGGCAGTAGTAACGGACTGATTGATTCACAAGCCGATGTGGAAGGGTGGCCTCTGTACAATAATGAAGAAAAGCCTGCAGATTCCAATGGGGACGGTATTCCTGACACTTGGGCTACCCAGTATCTTCCCGTCGGCAAAACCTATAAGGACATAGAACCATCTACCGGTTACTCTTATCTGGAACTTTACATCAATAGCCTCGTTGACGACTTGATGAAAGCCTGTTACGAAAACAGCAGTAATTCCCCAAGCAACCACGATTTCAGTTTATATGGCACTACCACAGGGATTTCTTCTCCTTCTGCCCAAGAAACAGATGCGGTAAAATGTTTCCGGCAGGATAAGCAAATTGTCCTTAAGGGACTTTGCGCAGGGGCACGCATCGAAATTTATGATTTATCGGGAAGAATCATGGCTTCCTATCAAAGCTCTGACGAACAGGCTGTATACCCCCTCACCCAACCTGCCATTATTAACATCCTATCGGGAGGGAAAAAGTACAGTTTCAAAAGTCCTCGTTAATTTTATTGTAATGTGGAGATTGCAATACACAGAACCACTGTCTCTTATTATTTATTTTTATAAAAAAAGTCAGATAACTCGATTTGCATAAATAAAGAAAAGGAGTAACTTTGCGAGCGATTTTAGAAAGTAGATTACGTTTTTTAATTTATATA
>USSR01000135.1 GCA_900557355.1 uncultured Bacteroides sp. | reverse complement strand
TTATATAATTACAAGTATTTAGAACCTCACGTTTACCCTTTGTATAAAAGCACCAAATTCGGATATACCACCTCTTCTACACAAGTAAACTGTATAGAAAGTATAAAATGGCGGAAAAACTTCGCCTGACGAAAGAAGAAGTTAGGTATCAGACGTACATATGTTTCCGGTTGCTCTACCATCCTTTCCATATCCACCATCATCACAAAGCTATACGATGGTGAAAGACTTCCTATCCCTTCCTCGTAAAGTGCCGTACCATCCAGCACCTCTCCATTCTCCATAGAATCTATATATGCAGTAAGACTAACCACATCCGGCGCCATCAACAAATGTCCACGATAAAAACAGACATATGTATAAAGAGCCGATTCCGTGATACCTGTCAACTGGGTCAGTAAAGTATTTCGAGGCAATACATAATAACGGTGTCCCCATGCTTTGGGATAAAGATGATAATCAGGACATTCCTGCGGAACAGGAGGTGCATCCACTTCCTTAGGAGAAGTATAAAGCAATGATTGCAAACGACGCTCAGCCTGTGACATATTCTTCACCGGAACGCTCATCACTGCACATGGATACTCACTTAATGTATCTTTCGGTTCAAAGAGACAAGAAATCACCTGATCTCCCGCATAAGTCTTCAGAAAGTCCATCCACTCCTCATCCCTCTCTTTGATATAATCGGAATAAGTAGCTTTGGCATATTCCTGCTCTGCCGTAAAGCTACACATGGCATCCATATCTGAAATAGCCCAACAGTCATAAAAAAAAGTAGAGAGTGGAAGCTGTTCTCCCGGAAACCCCTCCACCGGCTGCTGATGACGTAAAGCATTAATAAAAGTGCGTGTAGTGTCCGAGCCATGGCTGATACCTGAACAATAAATGGCAGTTTCATTCAGCTTCAAATCAAACTCCGCCCAACTTCCCAAATAGGTTTGCGAACGAATACCATCCGTATTTTTCCCCATATCTACTGACTTGATGCGCACATACATCGTAGCTTCCACATTCGTATTCTTTCCCGCATGCATCAGTTTGAATGAGGGCATATCTATTAACGATTTCTTAGAAAGCCGTGCATCAATCACTTGTTCTACCAACCGTTTCTGAAAACTAATTGCCAGGAAGTCCGGTGTAAAATACGCAGCCAGAAAGCGCCCCTCAGGCATAGGATAAATACTAATCTCTTCACCCCTGTAATCAAAGAATTTAGAGGGAAATGCACTGGAACTATATTTCCTGATAAACGACTCCACCAACTCATAATCTCCCGAACCCAGACTGCAATACAACACTTGATTCAATGGGTTATCCGGTTCATGGAAACTGATAAGCATTTTATTCATCTGCTTACTAAGGCCATGCGGAGTATCATCGAGCAAGGTATGCAGATAGTTTTTCAGATAGACAAAGAGTTCGGAAGCATAAAGGAAGTGATTATCTTTGCTGCAACTTAGTTGATTGATACCATCAACCAGCTCAGCCATGCGATCTGTCTCCAACACAGCCATTGCACTTTGAGGGACTAAAGTATAAAGATTAAAATCTTTCTGACTCTCCACCTCATTCAACCTGAAGAATGAATACACCCCAAACCCCGTACATAGCAATACTATGGACACAATCACGGCAATTCTTATGATAAGACGTAACTTCATGGTTTTTCAGGCATCAAGTTTCGGCAAAAATAATTATTTCTACTAATAAAACAAAACAAATGTTTCAAAAACTTTAGTAGATATAAAAAAAGTTTTTGAATGCCTGCACCTTAAAACTCAATTTCCATACCGTCAAAGGTCAAATGTACATCAGGCGGAAGCTGTTTTTCAAGCTCGGCATGCAATCCGGCATGATGACTCATATGGATAAAATAAGTTTCCCGTGCACCAATACGCTTCGCCGTTTCCAATGCTTCGGAAATACTCTGATGCGTAGGATGCGGTTTTACACGTAAGGCATTCACGACCAGAACATCCAAGCCATGTAATTGTTCATAGGATTCTTCGGGCATAGTCAGCATATCTGTAATATACGCCATACGTCTACCGATACGATACCCCAGAATAGGCAGACGTCCGTGCATCACCTGCAAAGGGGTAACCTCCGTATTATTGATGAAGAACGTTTTTCCGGCTTCCACTTCCTGCAAGAAAATTTGGGGAACACCCGGGTATTTATGTTCCAGAAAACAATAAGGCATCCGTGTCCGCAGGTGAGTTGCCGTATACTCATCAGAGTGTATAGGTATTTCACCGAAACGGCAGAAAGGACGAAGATCATCCAGCCCACCTACATGGTCATAATGTTCATGGGTAATCAGCACTCCATCTATTTTTTCAAATGAGGCTGCACGCAACATCTGTTCCCGAAAATCCGGTCCACAATCAATCAATATCACCGCATCATCCGTATGCAACAAAGACGATGCACGTAAACGGTTATCACGCAGATCGGTAGAAGTACAAACTTCACACTTACAACCTATTTCAGGCACTCCTGTCGATGTTCCGCTCCCTAATATTCTTAGTTTCACGTCTATTACCAATTAATTATCAATCTTTCAAATAAAATTCACTTCGGGATGAATGTCAATACCAAACTTCTCACGAACTGATGCCCGTACAGCATCCGAAAGTGCTACAATGTCAGCTCCCGTTGCCCCACCCCGGTTTACTAATACCAACGCCTGCCTATCATGCACAGCGGCAGGTCCCAGCGCTTTACCTTTCCAACCACACTGGTCTATCATCCAGCCTGCAGGAATTTTGATCTGGTCAGTCCCCATCTCATAAAAGGGCATTTGAGGATATTCTTCCCTCAAAGCCTCAAAGACCTCACGAGAGACGACAGGATTCATAAAAAAACTCCCGGCATTACCTAGTAGTTTCGGATCAGGCAATTTACTTTCACGAATATCAATGATCACCCGGCGCAATGTTTTCAAATCTACTTTCGGATATTTTTCAAGCTCCTGGCGGATCGTACCGTAATCCAGCGTATAATGCTCTTTCTTACTCAAAGAAAAACAAACATACGTGACAAATACCTGCTTCATTTCCGGATTTTTAAAAATACTGTTCCGATATGAGTAATTACATTCATCCACTTGGTAAACATGTTTCATTCCTTGTATGTTCACCGTTTCCACGGAAGAAATCAGGCCTTTCACCTCTACACCATAGGCACCAATATTCTGTACAGCTGCCGCTCCTACCTCACCAGGTATAAGAGACAGGTTCTCAGTCCCGTACCAACCACGTTCCGTGCAATAGGCCACGAAATCATCCCATACCACACTGGCACCTACACGCACCAAAACCTTTTCTTCATTTTCAGCCATTACTTCAACGCCACCAATGCGCGAATGCAATATCACTCCTTCATAATTTCCAGTAAACAGCAGATTACTCCCTCCGCCAATATGCAGATAAGGAGAAGTGATACGCCCGTCAGCAATCAACTTCTCCAATTCTTCTACCGAACCGTATTCCAGAAACACGGCAGCTTCCACATCAAGTCCGAATGTATTGGGTATTTTTCTCATTTACAAATCTTAAATGCTCGTATCCTCATATTTATGTAACTCCCACTCTCCGCGATGTCTGCGGAAATAGAAGATATTGGTATATCCATTTCCAATCCCGTTCACTTTCAGGATTTTCGTATTTGAGTTATCACTATTCTTCTGTCCATAATTGATATTGGATAGTTTATCCACAGGCAATACAGGGCGGAAAGCATACCACTGGTTCAAATCAAGCGTAGTCTCCAGAATAGAAAACTCATCATCCGGATCTATTGTGATATACTTCAAAGGTTCCCGGATATGTCGACTCTGATAAATGCTGTCGGTTACAAAGCGAGAGTAAAACGCAACGAAGTCTTCATTTTCCCCCTGCTCTATCTGGCGAAGATTGATAGCTTCCAACATCCATACCCCCTTAGTACGTTCAAAATAGTATTTCTTCACCATACGGTTTTCTAGAAAAATCCATTCCACCTGTACAGAAGTAAGTGCAGTATCTCCCACCAATTCCAGATCATCTTCATCATCAAAGAGCAATGTATAATAACTCTGCTGGGTAAACAAATAATCATGCTCCCAGTCCTCCTTCTCTATTTTCGAAGATGTATCGACGTTGTAAAAAGGCAATGGAAATTTGGTCCGCTGCCGTTGCAGGGCGTCATCCGAAGCATAACTATAGATAAAATCATCAAATGATTCATCCGCTTCTATGGGCTTAGGGTCGTTATCCTCTTCAACCTCCGGCACAGTATCAGCCTTATGTGAAGCTGAATCCACCAAATTGGTGATTGTCGCAAAAGGGTCCATCTTCGTTTTCTTGTTGCCACATGACATCAAGAAAACGAGAAGAAAGAACCCCAATCCTATTTTTCTCATTCTTTACCGAGACCTCATCAGGTCACTTATTTAGTTTAGCTCTTAACTTTTCAAGCATGTCCACTGTCATGGACTCTAAATCATACTGCGGTTTCCAATCCCACTCTTCACGAGCACAGGTATCATCCAGACTATCAGGCCAACTGTCGGCAATAGATTGTTTCAATGGATCAATTTCATATACCATTTCAAAGTCGGGCACATGCTTCTTGATAGCCTGGCAGATCTCTTCCGGATCAAAGCTCATAGCAGCGATATTGAAAGCATTCCGATGCTTCAGACGTGCCGGAGCAGCCTCCATCAATGAAATAGCTGCATTCAGCGCATCAGGCATATACATCATATCCATATAAGTACCAGGTCTCAAAGGACATACAAATCTTTCACCTTTCACTGCGGAGTAAAATATATCGACTGCATAGTCGGTAGTACCTCCACCCGGAGGGGTCACATTGGAGATAATACCCGGAAAACGAACCGCACGGGTATCTACACCATATTTAGTATAATAATAATCACTCAATAATTCGGTAGTTACTTTGGTTACACCATACATTGTACGGGGACGCTGAATCGTATCTTGCGGCGTCTTCACATGAGGTGTAGCTTCTCCGAACGAACCGATAGAACTCGGGGTAAAGACTGCACAACCATACTCGCGCGCTACTTCCAGCACATTCCATAATCCATCGATACCGATTTTCCAGGCCATGGCCGGACGGCTTTCAGCAACAACTGAAAGCAAAGCTGCCAGATTATAAATCGTATCAATCTTGAATTGGCGTGCCACCACTTCAATAGACTGACGGTCGGTCACGTCGGCAATAGCTGAAGGACCTGATGCCTTTAATTCCCCTTTAGGCATAGCACTCGGAATGTATCCAGCGATAACATGGTCATCCCCATAACGTTTACGCAACTCCAATGTGAGTTCCGAACCTATCTGTCCGGTTGCTCCAATTACCAAAATATTCTTCATACGACTTATTTATAAGGTACTCCATACTTAGAGACGCGCAAATATACATACTTTTTTTTCATTATTCTATCATTTTGCTATTGTTTATTTGAAGAAAAATCGTGTCCTTTGTATCGTTTAGTATTAAGATGACAAACTTTTAATTTATAAAGCTATGTACGGGAAAATGAAAGAACATCTCAGCAATACACTTGCTGAAATTAAAGAGGCCGGACTCTATAAAGAAGAACGCCTGATCGAGAGTGCGCAACAAGCCGCCATCACCGTAAAAGGGAAGGAAGTGCTGAATTTCTGCGCCAACAACTACTTGGGTTTGTCCAACCATCCGCGACTAATTGCCGCTGCCCAAAAGATGATGGATCACCGTGGCTACGGCATGTCTTCCGTACGCTTCATCTGCGGAACACAAGACATTCACAAAGAGCTGGAAGCTGCTATCTCTGACTATTTCAAGACGGAAGACACCATACTATATGCTGCTTGTTTTGATGCTAACGGTGGTGTATTCGAGCCGCTATTTACGGAAGAAGACGCCATCATCTCCGATTCTCTGAACCATGCCTCCATCATCGACGGTGTCCGCCTATGCAAAGCCAAACGCTACCGCTACGCCAATGCCGATATGACCGAACTGGAAAAATGCCTACAGGAAGCCCAGACACAGCGTTTCCGCATCATAGTCACCGACGGTGTATTTTCTATGGACGGCAATGTTGCCCCAATGGACAAAATTTGCGATCTGGCTGAGAAATACGATGCACTAGTGATGGTAGACGAATCGCACTCTGCAGGCGTAGTAGGTCCTACGGGACATGGTGTAAGCGAACTGTATCAAACTTACGGACGCGTAGATATCTATACTGGAACATTAGGTAAAGCCTTCGGCGGTGCTATGGGCGGATTCACGACCGGACCGAAAGAAATCATTGACCTGTTACGTCAGCGCAGCCGTCCGTATCTGTTCTCTAATTCAGTAGCTCCGGCTGTGATAGGTGCAAGTATCGAAGTATTCAAGATGCTGAAAGAAAGTAATGCGCTACATGACAAGTTAGTAAACAATGTGAGCTATTTCCGCGATAAGATGACTGCTGCCGGTTTCGACATCAAACCCACTCAAAGCGCCATTTGCGCCGTGATGTTGTATGACGCCAAATTGTCTCAGATATATGCCGCACGCATGCAGGAAGAGGGTATCTACGTAACCGGGTTCTACTATCCCGTAGTACCGAAAGAGCAAGCCCGTATCCGCGTACAGATTTCGGCAGGACACGAGAAAGAACATCTAGATAAATGTATCGAGGCATTTATTAAGGTAGGAAAAGAACTTGGAGTATTAGCGCACTAAAGTGCGCTAAGTTACAGGCTACGAGTTACGAGCTACAAGTCACTCGTAGCTTGTAGCTTTTAGTATCACCGCAAATCTGCTCCCTTTCCCCTGTTCCGAGTGCAGTTCAATCCTTCCCTGCAATTTCTCTATAATAATCTGGCAGATAGAAAGCCCCAAGCCCGTTCCTTGCGAAAATTCATTCTGCTTGTAGAACCGATTAAAAATCATCTTCTGCTCGGCGCGAGGAATGCCACAGCCTGTATCTTCCACATAAATTTCCACTTCCGAAGTCTCAGGTAAATAACGATATCCCAGCTTGATATACCCTGAAGCTGTAAATTTAGAAGCGTTATTCAGGAAATTAGTGACCACTTGCACCAACCGTCCTTTATCCACATTTATCCTTACCGGCACTGTATCCTTATCCTTAATAAATTCCAACTGTTCCGGTATTAACATCTGATGGGTCTGATAGATTTCATCCACCAATTCCTCCACTCCGCATGGAGCAAATTCAAAGGACATATAGCCCGACTCAAGCCGTGAAAGTTCCAAGATATCATTTATCAGCATCAGCAGCAAATCACTATTCTTGTTGATCGTCTTGATATACTCACAGCGCTCATCTGGTTCCAGTTCTTCATCCGCTGCCAATATATTGGAAAAGCCGACAATCGCATTCAGCGGAGTGCGTATCTCATGGCTCATATTCGCCAGGAACGACTGTTTCAGCTCAGCTTTTTCCGCCAGCAGACGCGCCTCTTCCAGTTCATGTTCATGATCTTTAATGTCCTGTATATTCAGCAACAGTCCGGCAGCCTTATAGCCGCCATCCGGCAATGCAATGGTCTTATACCGGAATTCCCACCATTGATATCCTTTTCCGTTAAAGTCGCAACGCACCTGCACCGCCACTTTACGGATTAAGGATATCTTCCTCCAGTTTTCCTCCACCTCATCCCGGCATTCCGGATGAATAAACTTAATGAGTTTATCAAACGTAAGTACCTTCGACATCATTCCCTGCGACTTCCAGAAATCACTCTCAAATATAAAATAATCATTCTCCAACTTCCACGCGTACGTATCACTCCCCTCAATAGCCAGCGCCAACGTTTCTTTTTCATCCTCCAGCGCATTGAGAGCTTTCTTTTTCCTCCCCTGCTCCCGACGATAAAGGAAAAACAACAAGACAAACAGCGTAATCAATAGAACTGTAACTGAGAAAATAATTCCTCCCCACAGCCAAGGATATGCCTCACTGAACGGAATATGGATAATAGAATACTTCTCTGGAATATCCGCCTTCGAAAGCCCCCTCTGCTCCATCACCTCCCAATCTACCACATACTCTTTAGCACTGTTTGCGATGGGCATATCCAAAGGCTTCTCACCATGCAAAATCCTGACCGCCGCATCCACCATTTCCCCTACCTGTATTGGGATCGTCGTCATATATCCCCCCAACAGTTTCTCGCCATAGCCAAAACCTTCATTAATGGCTGTCAGGCTGGGACTGGAACAGATATTTCCGATATTGACAGTCGTAAAGTCCCTTTTCAATTGAAGATAACACCTATCTCTTGTGTATTGGCTCAAACTCCAAAGTAGTCCGGCATCCGAACGATCCTTCTGAAGCCGGACAGTAAGCCCGGCAAAATACGTATAACTCTTGTCTTTTACAAACTCCTTCCATTCCCTGGAATTGAATTCTTTTGAGTTCATGAAACCTTCCACCTTCTCGCCTTTCAACTGTTCCCAAGCATCCTTCCTTATTTGTTTATCCAGATAAGTGGAGTCTATAATAGTGAAGAGATGCATCCCCTTCCCGAATATCTCTTTCGCAACCTTGATATTCGCCATAAAATCTATTTTATCACGAAATCCGGTCACATTGGGATATTGCTTTATAAAAGACCAATTAGGGTAATTCACTCCACCAAAAACAACGGGGAGTTGCTTCGCCAGCGGATGTCCGCACTTCAGCAGTGAATAAGTTGCCTGGTCATCATTAACCAATATAATTTCCGGTTCCCAGTTTTCGGAAACTTCATCCAACAGAGAGTGCAGATACAAGGATTCTAAGTTATCCTGATAAGCCTCGCAATCTAAATACACTGTACGGAGTTCGACATCAATCCCTCTCTTCCGGAAAGTTTCGGCAATCATTTTATTAAAATCAGGATAAGCAGCATAAGTTTTCTCATAAGAGTGCACCACCAGCACTTTCCGTTTTTCCATCTCCGAACAAGCGCTCAAGACATGGCAACTCAACATTATCCAAAGGAGGAATTTAAAATTTATTTTGCCCATACGCATAGTAATTCACAGTACGTGTTAAAAAGAGTAACAAAGGTAGATTAAAATACTGAAACAGCAAAAATAAAAGAGCTGCTTAAAAAATCAAGCAGCTCTTTTTTTGACTTAGCAATTCTATATCAAAAGATTATTAACGTTCGCCCAATTTTACGTCTACAAAGAAGATACCCGTTGCACCGGCTTTCTTAATCATATCAACAATGCCTGCAGCAGTTGATTCTTCTTCTACTTGTTCACGCACAAATCCCCACAGGAAGTCCTGCGTTGCTTTATCTTTCTCAGCAGCAGCTACATCTACCAACTTGTCAATCATTTCGGATACACGACATTCGTGTTTGTAAACCTGTTCAAATACTTCCAGCGGAGTACCAAAATCATTAGGAACTACATCCAGCTTATCGACTTTGGCCTTACCACCACGCTTAATTACGTAATCGGCCAGTGAACAAGCATGTTCATTCTCTTCTGCCCACTGTTTCTTCAACCAATGTGCCATACCACAAAATCCTTCTTTTTCCATATAGAAAGACATAGCCAAATACATGTTAGCGGACCACATTTCAGCCGTAATCTGCTCGTTAATTGCATTCTGTAATTTTTCAGTAATCATAATCGTATTTTTTAATTAAATTGAAATCATTACAAAAGTAACAATGATACACAACATTTGTTCATTTGATAACATTTTTTAAACAAATAAAATCAGAAGTACATTTGAAGCTAGTATATATATGTCCGGCGTATAACTCCTCCATTGCTTTTCCATTTCCAATCACATCATACAAATATAGATATTGAAAATAAAAAAGATAATTTCCATATTTCAAATACAAATAAATTAAATACAAAATGACAAAAAGCGTGCAAGATTTAAATGATAGTCTTACACGCTTCCTACAATATATTCAATTCTTTCACACCAGTTCGTCCGAAGTGTACCCCTGTGGCAACTCACGACAGTTATAGCTCGAAGCCATTATCTCACCATAAGCACCTGCAGAACGTAATGCAATCAGATCTCCACGCTTCACCTTATTCAAATCTATCGCTTTCCCGAAAACATCCGACGATTCACAGATAGGACCTACCACATCATACGCCTCAACTGCATCCTCGGATGTAATATTCTCTATTTTATGATAAGCCTGATACAATGCAGGACGAATCAAATCCGTCATACCAGCATCAAGGATGGCAAATTTCTTATTTGCTCCCTGTTTTACATAAAGCACCTGTGAGATAAGTGAACCGCACTGCCCCGTTATGGCACGCCCCAATTCAAAATGAAGTGTTTGATAAGAGCGCAGTTTCAGATGTTCGGCATAAGTAGAGAAGTAATCCTTAAAATCAGGTATTGCCTGACGGTTGGGATGCTTATAATCAATACCCAGTCCACCACCTACATTGATATGCTCGATGCGGATGCGATGTGCTTCCAGCTTGTCTTGCAATTCATTTACACGATTGCACAGGGCAACGAAATCACCCATATCTAATATCTGCGAACCAATGTGAAAATGCAATCCGATAAACTTCACATTCTTCATCTCCAAAGCCACTTCTATCACATGATCCATGTCTTGCATACTAATGCCAAACTTGTTTTCCGCTAGTCCGGTAGTGATATTGGCATGAGTATGAGCTCCTACATTCGGATTGATACGGAAAGCGACATTAGCCACTTTACCTTTAGCTGCAGCCAGTTCATTGATAATCTCCAGCTCAGGAATAGACTCTACATTAAAACAGAAAATATTATAGTCCAGACTCAAATTTATTTCCCAATCAGACTTGCCCACTCCGGCAAAAACAATCTTATTTGTAGGAAAACCTGCCTTAACAGCAGCACGCACTTCTCCTCCACTCACACAATCGGCACCCAGCCCGTTCTCACGGATAATAGAAAGCACCTTCGGATTAGCATTTGCTTTCACAGCATAATGCACCTCAAAATTGCCATATTTAGCAGCTTCTGCACGCACGCAGGAAAGAGTGTCGCGCAACACCTTCGTATCATAATAATAAAAGGGGGTACGCAGTTCACGGAATTTATCTATGGGAAATGTTCCTTTCATACTTCAAAACCTTATTGATAAAGAAAAGAGCGCAAATTACGCGAATTACACAAGAGCCTTTATCAGCGAGTTGTGCAATTTGTGTAGTTTGCGCTCCATATCATTTTATATCTGTACTTTCTTATTTCTCTTATTCTTCGTTGAACAGTGCATCACTAAGCGACTGCAATGCCTGATTCTTATCGCACTCACGAATGAGGAAAGAAATGTTGTAGTTACTACCACCGAACGAAATCATTCGTACCGGTATGTCGCGCATGGCATCCAGTGCCTTCGCTTCGAAACCGACATTCTCCCATTCCAAATCACCTACCACGCAGACGATACACATATCCTTATCTACTGTAACGGTTCCGTACTTCTTCAGGTCGTCCAGAATCTCGTTGAGGTGCTTCGTATTATCAATAGATACAGATACTCCTACCTCAGAAGTACAAATCATATCGATAGAAGTCTGATAGCTCTCAAAGATTTCGAAGACCTTGCGCAAGAAACCGTGGGCAAGCAACATACGACTGGATTTAATCTTGATAGCTGTAATGTTATCTTTTGCTGCAACTGCCTTGATTTTACCCTTCTCAGTATCATTGGAAATCATAGTACCGGGAGCAGTCGGGTCCATCGTATTCAGCAGACGCACCGGTATATTGGCATACTTGGCAGGCTGTATACAAGTGGGATGAAGAATCTTCGCACCAAAATAAGCCAGCTCAGCAGCTTCTTCAAAATGAAGATGACGTACAGGAGCAGTCTTGTCAACAATACGCGGGTCATTATTGTGCATACCATCGATATCGGTCCATATCTGGATTTCGGAAGCATTGATAGCTGCACCGATCAGAGAAGCGGTATAATCGCTTCCACCACGTTGCAGATTGTCTATTTCTCCGTAAGCATTACGACAAATGTATCCTTGTGTGATGTAAATCTCAGCACCGGGATGCAATTCCAACTGCATCTGAAGTTTCTCCTTAATATATACAGGATCAGGCTCCGCATTCTTATCGGTACGCATATATTCCAAAGCCGGAAGCAAAATGGACTTCACACCACACTCTTGCAGGTAATAGTTCATCATGGCAGTAGAGATCAATTCTCCCTGTGCCAGAACCACTTTCTCCTCAAACAGTGTGAAAAGGTCTTTGGTATAAGAACGGATGTAGTCAAAATGAGATTTAATCAGTTCCTGACCTTTCTGTTTATACTCGGGAGTGGAATACAACTCATTCACATGCTGTTTATATTTAGCCTCCAGCTTGTTAATGATTTCGTTGGCACCCTCCGGATTTTTCTTGTACAGATAGTCCGAAATTTCCACCAATGTATTAGTTGTGCC
>USSR01000134.1 GCA_900557355.1 uncultured Bacteroides sp. | reverse complement strand
TGGATTCACCTTCAAAACCATTACTCATCAGACGGTAAGAAGCATTCTCACCATCACTGTATGAGGTCTCTACTGAGATGATACGATCATTCTTACCCATAACTTCTCCAGCGGCAGCACGGGCCAAAGCAACTTTATCATCCGGATTGATACCGAAGATTTTATCATCGAACATCTGCAGATCGGGTTTCCCACCTGTATAATAGCGGGCGGGATCTGCCAATACACGGAATTCATCCGGAGCCAGATAACGGGTGGACTCGATGCCATTCTTGATAAATGTTTCCAGTTCTTTCTTATCCAGACGGTTTGTAGAATAGTTACCGTAACGTCCATCTACATATACATTGATTCCCATACCACTTTCAGAAGCCTGTTGCAGACGATCCATCTTAGCATCACGCAATTCGAAAGAAGTGTTTGAATTGGCATACAATACAACTTTGGCTGCCTGGCAACCATTCTTCAGAGCGAAATCCATCGCCCATTGAGCCAGTTTTTTATTATTATCTGTTATCATCAGTTTTCTCCTCCTACAGTTAATTTACTTACTAAAGCCGAAGGCATACCACAAGTCACCGGACAAGACTGTCCGTCCTTACCGCATGTCCACGTACCGTTATCGATCTGGTCATTGCTTGCCACCATCGTGATATCTGCCAATGCTTTGGGTCCATTACCGATAATGTTGATATCTTTGATAGGCTGCGTCAGCTTACCGTCTTCAATCATATAACCGAATTTTACGAAGAACGTAAAGTCACCTGCACCAATCTGCACCTGTCCATTGGTGAATTGTTGTGCATAAATACCATTCTTTACAGTAGAGATGATATCTTCTTCCTTCATATCTCCGGCTTCCATATACGTAGCACGCATACGAGGAATAGGTACATTACGGAAAGTATCGCGGCGTCCGTTTCCGGTAGGAGCCACACCGTAGTGTTTAGAACTGATACGGTCGTGCAGGTAACTAGTCAATACACCATCCTTCACGATATAAGTCTTCTGTCCTTCTATACCTTCATCATCGAAGTTTACAGAACCACGATTGAAAGGAATCGTACCGTCATCTACCACACTGATATGTTCATTACATACTTTCTTGTTCAACTGATCAGCAAAGATAGAAACATTCTTACGGTTGAAATCAGCTTCAAACGCATGTCCGATAGCTTCGTGCAACAAAATACCCGAACCGCCGGATGCCATCACCACAGGGAGTTCACCACCTTTAGGCTTAATGGCTTTAAACATAATTGCTGTATTGTCTACAACTTCGCGAGCTATCACTTCGATGATATCATCTGTCATAAATTCAAAACCTTTACGATAGGAACGAGTGGCATAGTTATTTTCCATACGTCCGTTCTCTTCCATAATACAGAAAGCCATATAGGATACCATCGGACGATAATCATAGTAAGTCACACCTTCTGAATTACAGAACAGCACATGTGTTGTGTTGTCGCTCAAAGAAGCCTGCACCTTACGTACACGATTGTCCAACGCAAAGACTTTATCATTCAGTTTTTGCAGATAAGGCATTTTCTCTTTCAGGCTCACTTCTTCCCAAGGAGTAACTACAGAATAACGGTCTCTTTCAATCGTCTTCTCCTTAAATGCAACAGGTTTTCCTGCCTTACCGGAAGAAGCAATGCGGGCAGCCGTACGTGCGGCACGCAACATTTCTTCCAACGTCACACCTTCCACATAAGCATAACCGCTTTGGTCACCGGCTAATACACGGACACCCATACCGAAGTCAATATTTGAACTACAATTGTTCACTTTACCGTCCATCAGGGCTACAGCATTATTAAAAGAGTGTTCAAAATAAAGGTCCGCATAATCCCCACCTTTTTCAAGTGCAGCAGTCAGCACCTTCTTTAGGTCTGCCTCCGTTACACCGAAATGGTTCATAGCCGCAGCTACAGCAGATTTGTTATCCGTGCCTCCCAAAGCTCCCCGTACCGTATCAGGCAAGGCAAGCGACGGAGCAGCCAGCGAACCTAATACTGCCAGACTCCCCATCCGTAAGAAATTCCGTCTATCCATCTTTCTTTTTTTTTAAGATTGCTAATAATATGTTCTTTATATAAGTTCTGTTTTTCAGTATATAAGACGCTATTTAGTATCATTTTGTCACACCCGAAACTAATTTTCTTTTGTCAACAGGCTTTCCAGTTCTTCCGCATTCAAACGTAAGTGGAATTGCCCTTTATAGGCTACAGAAATGGATCCGGTTTCTTCGGACACAATAATAGCAAGTGCATCAGATTCCTGGGAAATCCCCATCGCTGCACGATGGCGCAGTCCCAGTTCCTTCGGTATGTCCAGATTGTGCGATACCGGAAGAATACATCCTGCCGCCTTTATCCGCCCTTTACTGATCACCATTGCACCGTCATGTAAAGGGCTGTTCTTGAAAAAGATATTCTCTATCAGGCGCTGGTTAATATCAGCATTGATAATTTCACCCGTACGCACCACATCATCCAAAGGAAAGTTATGTTCAATCACAATCAAAGCCCCTACTTTCTGTTTGCCCATACTGATACATGCCATAACTACCGGCATGATTTCATCGTGCTGCATGCTCTCCTTCTTATTCCCAGTAAAGAAGCGTACCAAAGCACTGGCATGCTGGTGTGAACCAAGCGTCAGCAAAAAGCGCCGTATCTCATCCTGGAAGAGGATAATAAGTGCTACTACTCCTACACTCACCAACTTGTCAAAGATGGAACCCAGCAATTTCATCTCCAATACCTGTGACACCACCAACCAGATCAATATGAATATCAGGATACCCGTAAACACATTGATGGAACCGGAAGCTTTCATCAGCTTATACGTATAGTAAAGCAGAAATGCAACCAGAAGAACATCAATAATATCTTTTACTCCAATATCAAAAAACATAAGAATTATGATTTATGAATTATGAATTATGAGCTAAGTGACTTTCCTTTATCACTTATCACTCTATCACCTTATCACTATTTTTTCGCATTGCCTCCACAATTTTCACCGTTTCTACGGCTTCGCGTACATCATGTACCCGGAGAATATCAGCTCCTTTCAACAGGCAAATAGTATCGAGTACCGTTGTTCCGTTCAATGCATCCTGCGGAGTGTTACCCAATAAGCGATAAATCATGGACTTACGGGAAACACCTACCAACAAAGGCAATTCAAAAATACGAAACTCTTCGAGATGTGCAAGGAGTTCATAGTTATGCTCCACTGTTTTGCCAAATCCAAACCCCGGGTCAAGAATGATATCCTTCATACCCAAGTCACGTAACTGCTGCACCTTCTGCGCAAAATACAAGAAGACCTCTTTCAAAAGATTATCATAGTGTGGATGTTGCTGCATATTCTGCGGGGTTCCCTGCATGTGCATCATGATATAAGGTACATTCAGCTCGACCACTGTACGAAACATATCCGCATCCATCTCTCCGGCAGCAATATCATTGATTATAGCCACTCCATATTCCTCCACACACATCCGTGCTACATCCGCCCTGAAAGTATCGACAGAAACAACTGCTCCGGGGTGTGTCTTGCGCAAGATTTCCAATCCCATACGCAAACGCTCCATTTCTTCATGGGGAGAAACGTTCTCTGCATTCGGCCGGGAAGAATATGCACCGATATCTATAATTCCGGCACCTTCATCCAATATCTGTTGTGCCCGTGCAGCTATTTCAGTTTCAGTTTGCATACGTGAACCGGCATAGAAAGAATCAGGAGTAATATTTAATATTCCCATGACGCAGGGAACGGACAAGTCGAGCAAAGAACCGTTGACGTTGATATATTTAGAGGATAATGTTTCCATGGATAATCCTTTTTCGTTTATACTTTGCAAATGTAGCCAAAAAAGATTATCGTAAATACATTAAATACAAAAAAACAAATTAACTTTGCTCAGGATTAACAACCGATCGATAGAAGTAGTAAACTATGGAAGCATGCAGAACAACCGGACTGGTCTCTATTTTCCTACTATTTTTCTGGTTGCTTATTCCCGGACATATCCACGGGCAACAGACAAGCGAACAAGAAAAGTATCATGTTGACAGTACATTATTTGTATATTATCAACATTGTAAGGCAGCAATAAAGTCCCCCTCTGTCATATTGATGCTTGATACGCTATTCCTTATGGCGAAAGACAAAGGAGACTTACGCATGCAAGCAGTCGCCATCTCCAGCAAAACAGATCATTTCTATTTTGGCCCATCCTTTGAAGGTCAAGAGGATAGCCTGATATTATATACCAACACCATCAAAGACTTTGCCCGGAAAACCAATCAACCTCAATATTATTATTTTGCTTGGGCCAACCGTCTCATAACTTACTATACTAAACAGAAGAAATTAAACCTAGCCCTCTATGAAGCCAACAAAATGCAACAAGAGTCAGAAAGTCGGGAAGAAATTGATGGTATGCAGAATTGCTATCAAGCGTTATTGCGCATCTACCAGAGCAAAGAACTCTATAAGCAAGCTACTGTATATGCACAAAAACTGATAGATCTCACATTAAAATATAACCTGAATAAATACAATCTGACAAACAAATATCTTGAATTAAGTAACTGCTACCTCCGTACCAACGAATCGACAAAGGCCTGGGAAGCTCTTGAAGAAAGTAAATTGTATATAGGTAATGAACTAAACCAGGGAGCTTATCTATGCGGACTACTTCGTTATTATATTCACACCAAAGATATGGTCAAAGCCCGGGAAACACTAAAAGAAACCAAACAACTTTTCAGCAAGAATACAGAACTACGTATTAAACGTACAACAAATCTACTGGAAATTGAAACCAATTATTATATGGAAACCGGTGAATACGAAAAAGCTCTGGATGCATTTCAGCAAGCCTTTGAAAAGCTTAGCCAAAATGGATTTATCACCCCGACTTTATATCGTACACGTGGTTCAATCTATACTGCTAAAAAAGACTATCAGAAAGCAATTGAAAGTTATGAAAAAGCTTTTCAACTCAGCGATTCGCTGAGTAGTGCCCAAGAAGACATATCAGTTGGAGAGTTCGCAACCATTCTGGGTATGGAACATCTTAATTTAGAAAACAAGGAGTTAATACAAAAAAATCAGGAAATACAATTAGAGAAACGCCGGTATCTCATTATTTTATTATGCATCATAGTAGTGATCGTGGGGGTCATGTTCTTCCGCGAAACCCGACTGAATAAAGTTCTGCGGCGTGCCAAAGATGCAGAACAGAGTGCCAGCCGCATGAAAACGGAATTCATACAGAATATGAGCCATGAGATACGCACGCCGCTTAATTCCATAGTAGGTTTTTCGCAAATACTCAGCAGCAAGATTTCTGAAGAGGACGAAGAATCGAAAGAATATACCGGCATCATTGAACAAGGCAGCAACCATCTGCTTCAACTGGTGGATAATGTGCTCGAACTGGCCAACCTCGATAGCGGCACACCCATCCCCACCGATACTAAAGTAGAGATAAACGCATTGTGCCGTCAATGGGTGGAAAAGGCTAAAAACTCACTCAAACCTGGAGTAGAGCTGGTTTACCAACCGGAACAGGACGAACTCCACCTGTACACTAATCCCGGACGCCTCACCCAAGTGGTATCACACTTGCTTCACAATTCAGCCCGATTCACCGAAAAAGGCAGCATCACACTCAGTTGGCATATCAATCCTAAACAACGGTCATTGGTGATTTCCGTAACAGACACCGGAATTGGTATCCCCCAAGACAAGCAGGACTTTGTATTCGAACGTTTTGCCAAAATAGATACATTCTCCACAGGAACCGGACTGGGATTAGCACTTGGACGCCTCATCATGGAAAAAATGAACGGTAGTCTGATGCTCGATGATAAATATACCGAAGGATGCCGCTTTGTATTGACTTTGCCCATAAAATGACATAAATAAAATGTCACAAAGTCTTTTAGTTTCAAAAAGATAAATTAACTTTGTGGCAAGCGTATTAAGAATCAATTAATGAACACAAGAAAGACATTCCGGCACATCCTTGCCGTTTTGCTCTGCCTCACCACATTATGCAACCTCCCCATGCGAGGGCAGCAAAGAGACACGCAGAAAGAATACAATGTAGATAGCACATTATATGTTTACTATCTGCATTGCAAAGCAGAAGTGAGTTCTCCTACCGTAATACAAATGTCCGATACTCTTTTCCGCATGGCAGGCGAAAAAGGCGACCAGCGCATGCAGGCAGTAGCCTTGTGCAACAAACTGGACTTCTATTATTATCAAAACAAGCAATTGGACAGCATCACCCATTATGTAAATATAGTAAAAGACTTTGCCAGAAAGACCAATCAGCCTAAATACTACTACTTCGCATGGAGTAAACGCCTCATCAACTATTACATCAAGCAACATCAAAACAACATAGCGCTATACGAAGCAAACAAAATGATGCAGGAAGCGGAGCAGGAAAAGTACATGGATGGAATTGCCAATGCCTACAACGTACTAAGCAGCATTTACCAACTCAAGAGACTGTACAGCCTAGCTATCGATAATAAAAAGAAAGAAATAGAAATTACACTGGAATACGACTTGGATAAATATAACTTATCCACCTCTTATTCGATATTGGGAAGTCTTTATGGCATGATAGGCAAAACTGATGAAGCTCTTGAATACCTCAACAAAAGCGCAACCTGCATTTATAGCAGTACACAAGAATTTTATTATTATGCCCGCCTCGCCCAATATTATCTGTCAATCAACGATAATGCCCAGGCATGGGAATACCTGAAAAAAGCCAAAGCCTTATCCAACTCTAAAAAAGAAGTGAAGAAGAATCTGCAAGAATATGACGGAGTCCTGAAACAATACTATGTAGCAACAAAGCAATATGAGAAAGCACTGGAAGTTCAGGACCGCATCATCAGCGCATACCACCCAAATGACAAAAGTTTTATTGAAGACCTTCTCAACCGGGCTTCAATATACTATGAAATGGGCGATTTATCTCAAGCAGCCCGATATTACAACAAATACTACATGCTGAACGACTCAGCCCAAATAAGCAACGAAAATATCACGGCAGGAGAGTTTGCTGCCATGCTGGGTGTAGAGCGGCTGAATCTGGAAAAGAGCGAACTGCAACAACAAATGCAGCAACGCGATTTGGCGAACAAGCAACGCATCATCATTTTCCTGATTGCATTACTAACTCTCGGTTTTATCATCTTTTACCGCGAACACCTCCTCAATGGGCGGCTACGCATATCACAGAAGCAACTCAGCGAAAAAAACGATGAATTGCTCTGCTCTCAGAAAGAACTGAAATACGCCAAAGAGCAGGCAGAAGACGGCAGCCGCATGAAGTCGGAATTCATTCAGAATATGAGCCACGAGATACGTACACCGCTCAATTCCATCGTAGGCTTCTCACAGATTCTCAGCAGTTATTTCAGCGATAGCGACGATACGAAAGAGTATGCCCATATCATTGAGCAGAACAGCACCAACCTTCTGCAACTCGTCAATGACGTGCTCGACCTTTCCTATTTGGACGGTGAACGGGATATACCTGCACAGACCATTGCAGATATCACAGGGGTCTGCCAAACCTGCATAGACCAGGTGCGCTTCAAGCTAAAACCGGATGTACAACTGATATTCACCCCCGAACGGGAGAACTTTACCATGCAAACAAATCCCGACCGTATTTCGCAGATATTAATGAATCTTCTGCAAAATGCGGCAAAATTCACACGGGAAGGCAGTATCACCCTCACCTACCATATCCGCGAAGAGGAGAAGATAATCCTGTTCAGTATAACCGATACGGGTATCGGCATCCCGGCAGATAAGCAAGAAACTGTGTTTGAACGTTTCACCAAACTGGATTCATTTGTTCCCGGCACAGGATTAGGTTTGTCCATCAGTCGCATGATTGCCGAAAAGATGGGAGGCACCCTCATTGTAGACTCAACCTACACAACAGGCTGCCGCTTTATCCTGACTTTACCGTTGAAGGAATAAAAAACATTTTCACTGCAAGCGTACCACCGTAACGGAGAATATCTATCTTTGCAACGTTTTAGACAACAGAATATAACAACGTTTCAAAAAGGAGATAGTTATGGATATCACCACCCTTTACAAGATATATCTGGAATGCACCAGCGTGACAACCGACAGCCGCAACTGTCCTGAAGGTTCTTTATTCATTGCCCTGAAAGGCGATAGTTTCAACGGAAATGCCTTTGCCGCCAAAGCATTGGAATCAGGAAGTGCATACGCAGTAGTAGACGAACCCGAATACGCCCCGGCAGGCGATTCACATTATATACTAGTAGACAATTGCCTGCATACGCTGCAACAACTTGCCAATTACCATCGCCGTCAACTGGGCACACGCCTCATCGGCATCACGGGCACCAATGGGAAAACCACCACCAAAGAATTAATGGCTGCCGTCCTATTGCAGAAATATAATATACTTTATACACTGGGGAATTTGAATAACCATATCGGCGTCCCCCTCACCTTGCTGCGCCTGAAACCGGAACATGAACTCGGCATCATAGAAATGGGCGCCAGCCATCCGGGAGACATCAAAGAATTAGTAGATATAGCCGAACCGAATTATGGTATCATCACCAATGTAGGCAAGGCGCATCTGGAAGGTTTCGGTTCTTTCGAAGGAGTCATCAAAACCAAAGGTGAATTGTATGATTACCTCCGCGAGCGGAAAAACTCTACAGTCTTCATTCATCACGACAACGCATATCTGAAAGAGATTGCCGTAGGATTAAACCTGATTTCTTACGGAAGCGAAGACGGGCTATACATCAGCGGGCACGTGACCGGCAATTCTCCTTATCTCACTTTTGAATGGAAAGCGGGCAAAGACGATGAACACCATGAAGTGAAGACACAACTAATTGGTGAATATAACTTCCCGAATGCGTTGGCTGCTATTACCATCGGTCGTTTCTTTGATGTGGAACCGGGAAAAATAGATATTGCTTTAGCTGAATATGCTCCACAGAATAATCGTTCGCAGTTGAAACAAACCGCAGATAATACGCTGATTATTGATGCATACAACGCCAACCCCACCAGCATGCAGGCTTCCATCAGCAACTTCCGTAATATGGAAGTTGAAAATAAAATGTTGATATTAGGAGATATGAGGGAATTGGGAAAGGATAGTCCGGAAGAACATCAGAAGATTGCAGACTTCCTGACGGAATGTGGTTTCAAGGATGTAATGCTGGTAGGAGACCAGTTCGCTGCCGCAAAGCATAACTTTCCGACCTATCCGGATGCCCCGGCGGTCATCGAAGTTTTACAGAAAAGTAAGCCTCATGGAAAAACAATCCTTATCAAAGGATCGAACGGAATTAAACTAAGTACGGTGATTGATTATTTATAGTCAATCACCATTATTATTTCTTCGCCATTCGCGGACGTAACACAAAGTATCCTATCAGCGAAGCAATCAGTGCTCCAGTTGTATTCGCGGCAAAGTCCAGCCAATCGCCTCCGCGATAAGTTGTGCAATATTCCTGCAATAACTCCACCATTCCACTGAATAATACGGGGCATACAAATGCCCCTACCCATGCATGCCACAAAGGAGAATCATTTCTACGGTGTGCCCGCAGAAATTCCAGCCACAACATACCTGACATACCTAAATACATACAGATATGTACAATTTTATCAACATTCGGTATTCGGTTTAATTCCGTTGTTGGCGGTTTAAAGAACGACAGATAAATCACTGTCAGTATAATTAGCAATGATACCGGATATTTTTTAATATAGTATAGCATATCTCAATTTATGAACGATTTGTGTGCAAAAGTACAGAACATTTTCTATATTTGCATGTTCTAGTAGAGAATAATAACGAAATGAAAGAAAAATCCACTTTTTATGACTAAAAATGACAGAGCCAATTTTGGGAGCAAATTAGGCGTCATACTTGCTTCGGCAGGTTCCGCAGTCGGTCTGGTGAACATCTGGCGGTTTCCCTACGAAACTGGCAATCATGGCGGTGCTGCGTTTATTCTCATTTACTTAGCATGCGTACTTATTTTAGGAATCCCTATCATGGTATCCGAATTCCTTATCGGGCGACACTCACGTGCCAATACAGCAGGAGCTTACCAAAAGCTGGCACCTGGAACACAATGGCGCTGGGTAGGCCGCATGGGTGTATTAGCAGGGTTCCTGATTTTGAGTTATTACTCTGTAGTAGCCGGTTGGACACTGGAATTCATAGGTGAAGCTGTTACCGATAACTTTGCCGGAAAAACGTCAGCCGATTACATCAATACCTTCAATTCATTTTCTTCTAATCCTTGGCGTCCGGTTATCTGGCTGGTACTCTTTCTTCTTGCCACTCATTTTATCATCGTAAAAGGGGTGGAAAAAGGCATCGAGAAGTCTGCCAAAATAATGATGCCAATGCTATTTATCCTGTTGATTATATTGGCAGGCTGTTCTATTGCATTGCCGGGTTCAGGTGCCGGTCTCGAGTTTCTCTTGAAACCGGAATGGGATAAGGTGAATACCAATGTGTTCTTAAGCGCTATGGGGCAGGCTTTCTTCTCACTAAGTTTGGGAATGGGGTGCCTTTGTACCTATGCATCTTATTTCAAAAAAGATACGAATCTGACAAAAACAGCTTTTAGTGTTAGTATCATTGATACATTTGTCGCTATATTGGCAGGACTTATCATCTTCCCCGCTGCATTTTCGGTAGGTATCCAGCCGGATGCAGGTCCGAGCCTTATCTTCATTACACTGCCCAATGTATTTCAACAAGCATTTAGCGGAGTACCTCTATTAGCTTATATATTCTCAGTCATGTTTTATGTTCTTTTGGCAGTTGCGGCGCTGACTTCCACCATCTCTATGCACGAAGTGGTAACAGCCTACCTGCACGAGGAATTCCATCTGAGCCGGAAACGTGCAGCAAGTTTTGTTACAGGCGGTTGCATCTTCTTAGGTATTTTATGTTCACTGTCACTCGGTGTAGGCAAGGGTTATACTATATTTGGCTTGAATTTATTCGACCTGTTCGACTTTGTCACAGCCAAGATCATGTTGCCATTGGGTGGTTTGTGCATTTCCATCTTCACCGGCTGGTACCTGAACAAGAAGATTGTCTGGAAAGAAATAAGCAATAACGGAACACTGAAAGTGACATTTTACAAATTGCTGATATTCATATTGAAGTTTATAGCTCCGATAGCAATTACACTCATTTTCATCAAAGAATTGGGTTTCTTGAAATTGTAGGAGATGCAGAATCTATTTAAAGATTACTTTTACTTTTCTCGGGGAGAAAAACGAGGTATCCTAATGCTCATAGCAGCTATTTGTATCGTTTTTCTCGCCGGGTATCTTATATCTGCCTGGCAACGAAGGGAGTATATCTCTCCGGATGATATGGTCATACAAGCCGATGCCGAACAAGAATATGAAGAATTCATAGCCTCGTTGAAAGAGAAAGAACAGCACCGTGAAAAGCAATACACGACTTATAAGAAACAAGAAGAGAACCCTCCTGTAATCCTGGCTTCTTTCAATCCAAACACTGCGGATTCCATCACATTCCGACGCTTAGGATTGCCAGCCTGGATGGCTAAGAATATCCTGCACTATCGGGCAAAAGGTGGAAAATTCCGTAAACCGGAAGATTTTAAAAAGGTATATGGGATGACAGAAGAACAATATTCTGCTCTTTTACCTTACATACATATTCCACCGGAAGATACAGTACATCACATCCCACAATTGTACATTGCCCAAAACGTACCGATGGAGAATATCAAGTATGAACCCGGAACCATTCTTGATCTGAATCGCGCCGACACCACTGAATTAAAAAAGATTCCAGGTATCGGAAGCGGCATTGCTCGTCTGATAGTTGGTTATCGACAACAATTAGGTGGATTCTACCAAATAGAACAACTAAAAGATATCAACCTGAATATTCAGCAATTGCGAGCCTGGTTCAGCATCGACCCGGCAAATGTTCACCGCATCAACCTGAACCGTATCAGTGTAGACAGATTGCGCTCCCATCCCTATATTAACTTCTACCAAGCTAAAGCCATCGTAGAATATCGCAAGAAAAAAGGCTCGCTAACGAGCCTTAAACCTTTCTCCCTCTATGAGGAATTTACAGAAACTGACCTGGAAAGAATCGGTCATTATGTTTGCTTTGAATAATTCAGGAGTAATGGGTACGGGAAAATAAGGTTAAACTATTTCCCCATCCACCATGTGCACCGTACGGTCCGTGATCTGTGCCAGTCCTTCATCGTGAGTGACAATAACAAATGTTTGTCCGAAACGATTGCGAAGGTCGAAGAAAAGCTGATGCAATTCTTCCTTATTATGTGTATCCAGGCTACCCGAAGGTTCGTCAGCCAGTATCACAGCCGGATGATTAATAAGAGCACGGGC
>USSR01000133.1 GCA_900557355.1 uncultured Bacteroides sp. | reverse complement strand
CATAGCTAACCTGATTGCCGTTGGCTCGGGAAGCATTCATTTCTATATTCATCACTTTGGCTTTACCAAAGTTTTTCTCACTATTTGCCCCGGCCTTAACGGTTGCATCCGCCGTTGCCACCAGTGTCTTTGCAGCATTGGAACAGATAGGAATGGTAAGGAGCATTACACTCTGGGCAGGAAGTTCAAACGAAAGCTGTCCTTCTTCTGAGGTTTCTTTTATCCAGACCACTTCACCATAAGCATTTGCACTTACTTCCTCGGCAATCACCTTGGTTCCTGCCGGAAGGTTCAGCGACTTCAGGTCCAATGTGAGATGGTTTGAAGAGAGTTTCCGTTGTACCAGCCATACATAATATCTCATTTCTTCCGGATTAAAAGAAGTTATTGCATCCACATCATTATCAGCAACCGACTTCACAGTATTCAGCAACGGGCGTTCTTCCTTAAATCCTTTTGCAAATAGGCGAACAACTTCACCCGTACGCTGAATGCCACTTATATCAAAAGAGGAAGGAATCTCTTTGACGGACTCCGCATCAAACAGTTTGATTTCCCTTACTTTGATACTCCCCTTATCCGTTGCAACAAAGCGGACTTTGGAAGTAGTTACAGGAGCATCGAACAGAAAAAAGGATTGAGCATAACGTGCATCTTTCTCAACGGTTTCTTTTATATCCGCCCATCCGGTACCGTCCCAATACTGCAAACGGAATTTCTTCACCCGGTCGGGAGCCGTATAAACTCCATATGCCGAACCCGTATAGACTACAGCCCCACCCAATGAAGTACTTTTTCCCAGATTGATTTCCAGGCATTTCTCTGCATCTGTATCTTGAGACACCCACATGGAAGCATCTGCCTTATTACCATCGGTTACTACTTTCACCGCTACTGGGCGAGATGAAGTCAGATCCATTACTTTCTTACCCAATGCCACATTGGTATAGGCATCCTCCACAATCCGTTTGCCTTGCCAGATAAAGTGATGTCCTGACTTAATGCCACGCGGATATGTTCCGCTGGTAGTATTGGCAAACTTAAAAGCCCACATTCCATACCCTTGATTGAGCGTATTGTTTGTATATTCACCGGCCCACTCTGTGAACAAGGAAGGAGAATCCATCGTCTCTTCCTTATCGATCAGATATGCATTCATCCAACGCCCTGTTTCCGTATAAACGATCGGAAGCGGTTGTTTCAAAGGATGATTTTCCACTATAATCTTTCTTATATCAGAAACCTTGGACGCATAACCTGCTGCCGGAAGATTATAAGAGTGGGTAGAAAATATATCCATCAAGTCCCTGTCCGAAGGCAAGCCGCGATAGTCGATACGCAGATTCTTCACGACTTCGGCCCACCAGTTTGTATTGGAACCCGCTGTAACCGGACTCACAAAACGTGATTTCAGATTCTTCCCATACAGCCTGTTCACATCCTGCACGGCACAATAAACAGCATCCGAAACTATTTTCATGGCATCTACATACTGGGTGATCTTCATTGGTCCGGCATGGCGATGATTCGGTTCGTTGTGCATGGCGTACATGGTTACATCCCCCGTCTTAGCCGCATAAAAAGCCAATGCATAGAAACGCTGCCACTGTTTCCATTTATTACTCCACGTTCCATCAAAATCGGTGGAATTTATCTGAAGAATAGCATCGATATTCAGACGCTTCAATTCTTTCAACGTGTATTCGAATACCATGGAATTGGTAGAAAAATGTGCTTCCCCACACTTCGCCAGGATAGGTTCCCATTGAATGAAACGATTATGCTCCGGATTGTTTCGCAACTCATTCTTGCAGGAATCAAAAGCCTCCAATGTAGAGAGTTCTTTATCATTGAGCACAACGGACTGGGGAATATAATCGTTCAGAGAAGTCCATACGCGCACACTGTTCACATTAGAGTATTCAAGCCAACCGGAAACATTACTTCCGGGTAAATAATATCCTTGATTGTAAGCCACATATTTCATAGACTTACCAATAATTTCTTTAGCCACCGTCACCTGCATTTCCTTTTCCAAAGGTTCCTGGAAAGCTCTTGGAGCTTCACCTGTAGTAACAGGAATCGGCATACCCGCCTTTTCCTTACCGTATACTTCAAACTCATTAATCCGGATCGGTTCACCATCGGTAGATACCAGACGAATCTGAAAAGTGAGCAACTCCGGATGAAAGGTGAACTCAAGCTTATCCAACCTGTTCTCCGTGCATTCCGTATCCGGCAGGTCCGTCCAGTTGGCATCATCCCAGTATTGAATCTTAAAATTCTTCACCGACCAGAATCCCGGTGCTTTTCCTTTCTCCTGCTCTGTTTGTTCGGCATCCGGAATTCCCGTATAGATAACAACCCGGTTTATATTATAATATCTCTCGAGATTAATATCCAGTGTATGGGGTGGACGCGCACTTCTACCACTCATCCAAGCAGATTTACGCGAAATGCTCCCATCCGTCACATTGGATGCCGGAAACTCTTTCTGCTGCGATGAGGCAGTGACCGGTTTGTGTAATGCTACATTGACATTATCTGCATATAGCCCTGAAAAGGGCATGGCAATAGCACTACAGACTAAAAATAGTTGTTTCTTCAAGCTCATAAATTATCTTTTAATGGGTATTTCTATTCTTTTAGAGTAACAGGCTTTATAAGCCGCTTCAGCATATCTTCTACCAAGGATTATCTGACTGTCAGCACTAAAATGAGGGTCATTTTCATTGATCAGGGGCACCAATTCCCGGGATGACACACAATAGGAATAGGGAATATGTCGGGGAACCGTACGCAACATCTTATTAAATGCATCCGAAGTCCCATTCATCCGCCATTCGGCAATCTCTCCCACAATGACGGGGAGCTTTGTATCTCCCAGATCTTCCCGCAAATCGGCAACCAACTTTTGTAACTTCGCCATATACGCTTCCGGATTCCGGCTATCGGCTTCGCCTTGATGCCAGATAATCGCTTTCAACGTTCCATACTTCATGGCCTGGCGTATACGTGACAAAGCTTCTCCATAATAATCATCCTTAGCTCCTTTCAACCACGAATTTATAGAACTCCCTCCGCGTGCATTAACCACTAATCCAAGTTTATGCTTCGTTTTGTCTGCAATGGCCTTTGCAAAAGAATAGGCCGGGCCTACTCCTTGCAGATCTATTTGCTTGCGGATAGTAGAGTACTTATTTAAAGGATTCCTTGCAGGTTCCATATCACCGTTCAGAGTCAGCAAGTATACATCCTTTATACTGCCTTTATAGTTATCAGTAATATATCCCCGTCCTGCCATGTTGGACTGGCCAATGAAAAGGAATAGATCAAGCTGGGGTATCACCGATTCAGGGTTGACACATACGCCTTCCGTCTCCAACCTGTATTTGTCCGTGCGGAAGGGAAAGGCAGGAAAACCTTCTTTATTAAAGAAATTCATGTATCCACTATTCACCCAGAGATAACGGACATCTACAGGGTCATTTACCTGATTGCTCTTTACACGTACCCTATTGTTATCGACAATCACTGCTTCAGCCGGATAAAACTGACCGTCTTTACCGGCAACCATAAATCCGGAAAGCGAGGAAGAACCGTCTTTGGCAATAATCCCCGTACCCGCATTCGCAAATTCCAGAAGTAAACTGCCGTCTCCTGTTTTCGTCTTCTTTCTAAATTCAGGCCCCTGATAAACGATCTTCTTACCATAAACTTTACCCAAAGCCATCTGTGCAAGGCGCCAGCCAACTGTGTCTTTCACAATCGGATGAATATCTTTGGGATTTCCCTGGTCAAAAGCAACGGCCATACCTGTATTCTTCACATGCAGTGAGGTGAGGTATTGCGCCTCACGCAACTCATTCCAGTAACGGGTCTTTGTTTCAAATCGAGGTAACTGTACAAACAGGAAAGGAATATCTCCCTGTCCCCACGATGCCCTCCACTCCTTTATCATAGCGGGGAACAGTTTACGATATTGTGCCCCACGTGCTGTATTCGACTCTCCCTGATAGAAAATAAATCCTTTCAGAGTATATGGACTGACAACGTTCAACATCGTTTCGGATAAACCAACCGGACGACGAAAGTTCCATTTTCCCATAGGCTCCGTAGGTTTACCAATGTATTGTTTCTTTTCTGCTGATAATTTGTTATACTCTGCCAAAGACTTAATATAACGGTCATATATCTTCTCGTACTCTCCAGACTGATAAGCATCAGCAATACTATCATAACGCTCTATGATAGGGTGGAAGTCTTTATCGGACAACAGCAACTTCCGGCTCGTCCACGCCTCAACCGTCGTTCCTCCTACGGGTAGCTGAATGATACCGATAGGAATATTCAAATCTTTATGCAGATTCTTCGCAAAGTAGTAAGCAACAGCTGCAAACTCTGGTGCTGTCTCAGGAGTACAAGTCTTCCAGGATGTTTCAGGTACTTCGTGTTCCGGATAATATTTTCTCGGTACTTTATAATAACGTATCTGAGGATAATCAGCCAAATCGATTTCCGCCTTCGCATCCTTCACCCTGCGCAAAGCAAACTCCATATTTGACTGACCACCCGCCAGCCATACGTCACCTACGAAAACATCTCTAAAACTAACCTTATTATTACCATTTATAACTTCTAATTTATAAGGTCCTCCGGCTTCTCCGGTCCTTAGTGTGACCATCCATTTTCCATCAACAGCCTTACTTTTCCGACTGTGTCCTTCAAACAACACTTCAACCTGCGAACCGTCTGCCGCCTCTCCCCAGATCTTCACGTTTGCATTACGCTGCAATACCATATGATCCGTAAAAACATCGGCAACCGTAAACCCACCGTCAGCAAAAACAACGATGCTGGCCAGAAATAAAAATAAAGAAAATAAAATGCGTTTCATAGTTCAATTCGGTTTAAAAATGACTCTGCAAAGATGTCCGTTTACCGAGTGAAGACATATAACAATCGTTCTTTTATGAAGCAACTTTGTACAGTCGTGTTTAATACTGGCATTTTGCCATCGGATTGGCAAAGTTTTGCCAACAGGGTGGCAATATGTTGCCAATACGGTGGCAAGGTCTTGCCTACTTATTGGCAACTATCAGAAACCTTATTCTGCATGATCCGGACGCTCTGTACTTAATATTGTTTTCAGTAATATCACCCGACGGTCTCCTTTCAGGGAAACTTTCATTGTATTCTTTATATGCGAGATATCTGTTTCGACACTTAACTGTTGCTTGGGTTGAAGCACATAGTTCCCTGTTGTTTTGTCATTGACGGTGATGCTGATGTTAAGAGGCTCGTCCACAGGATTCTCCAATATGGTAATCATGTTTTTTTTCTTCCCGGACAATGTCATGTAGAAATATCCTTCACCGCTGGTAGATGATTTACTGATCAACGGGCTTCCTCCTTTTGAAAAAGTGAATGGAGCCATAGGTCTTCTTCCATAAGGTACATATTGCACACCCGGTTTTGAATTCCACCCACCATAAGCACCGGCGTACTGGTAACCATATTCATCAATCTTCACTTCATATCTGGGGTCATGCTCCTGTCCTTTTGGAATGATAGGAACAGTGTTTACCATCAGCCCATTACAAGGTGCGTTCACGATTCCCCGTTCGGAAGCATAGTCTCCCCAGATAATTGAGTCAGTCACTTCCACATACGGTTCATGCTGCTTGTCGACAGACATATAACGAAGCATATTAAAAAGAAGTTTATCAGCTACGGGGTCTACTCCGCAATGATTAATCAAATCGAAACCAGACAACAGTATGGAGCCTTCACCCATAAACATCTCCGACAAGGCTGTCGCAGCCAAAGCACGGCTATAGTTGGCAAGGACGGCTACATTCTCCATCCCGGATTCACGAAGATCATATCCTTTGTCCACCGGATAAATGGCAGGAAAGCCTTTCTTCGATTCATTATAGGAGGTATAGTCGGACCAAAGGCGGAACTGCTTAGGGGTTAATCCGCTAAAAACCGGATGATACGGACGTTCGAGATTGATATTCATACCATCCGCATAGGCCAGAGACGGTGAAAGATAAACCGGATCATTATTGCTGTCTTTCAGAAACTCCACGGAAGTTGGCAACCACGATTGATTGAATGTTGTAGCATCTTGCTGCAGGCAAATAATGCGTCCACCCTTACTTACATATTCTTTCAACTGCCCTGACTGATTATCCAGTGAATCATCCCATGAATTCTTAGCCAGAATTAAGGTAGAGTTCCGGGGTAATTCCTTAACCATACGAACCGCTTTTACAGGGTAACCGAGTTTTTGCAAACAGTTCAAGGTTTGCTCTCCTGCCGAAGAATCGTACACATAAATGGTTTTCTTTATCACCTCTGTATCCCTCCAGTCTTTTCCGGCTATGAACAATTCACTCTCATTATAGGACACCTTCCTGCCTTTCGACCAAATCTCACCTTTCAGCATATAGTCTCCCGAAGGCAGATTCTGAGGAATATCTATTAACAAAGGCCTCTTACAAGTGCCATAATAAGGAACAGATGGAAGATCGACCTCTCCCGCCAATACTTTCTCACCTTCCTTTTCAATCCACCACTGCAAATGAACTTCATCCAAATCATTGCCATAATCATCGTCATTGACGACATGGGCTACCACCGCAAGCTTACTCCCTGCATAAATCTGCGACTGCCAATTCTCCCAACTCAGTAATACAGGCTGATAGCTGATCTGATATTGCCAGGCTACAGGTTTCGGTTTCATCTCAGCAAAGGACTTTACCCCATCCCAGTTATGAAATATAATTGTAAAGGGCATGGTACCTGCCAAGCAACTATTTTGACTTCTCAACCGACGGAACAATTCCGTTGCATTCTTCAGTACAAAAGCCTGATAGGTCATAGCTGCTCCAGCTTGTTCATCATCGGGCAGATGTCCTGTCCAACACTTCTGCGAACCCGGTTGTTTGGTTCTGGAACAGAGGTTGAAACGCCCGTCTATTCCTGTATAGTTTCCTACACATTCGGTAAAAGTAATCGGTTGTACTCTTCCCGGATTTTGCCACATCGCCTTATCACGCATATTGAGATAAGTAAGGAAAGTATTATAATACCATCCCCAATACCTATGTACATCATAGATATCACCCGAATGTCCCAGTCCATAACCGGTATTGCCTATATACAATCTGGTATCATCCCATTTCTTGAGTTCACGACACATCTTTGTCAGGAACTCCCGATACAGATCGCCCGTTTTACCTTCATAAGGCATTTCATTGGATAAAATATAGATGACTACGGAAGGATGAGGAGTGAACGGTCCCAGATCAATCTCCTTATAGGTTCTGAGTGACAGGTCAAAGTCTGTCGGTGGTGCAGTCTTGGTTGCATGTTTGGGGCGACCATACCGACCGGCAAATATCATCATACCTTCTTCATCGCACACATCCATCCAATTCTGATCATCGGGAATACGGATGATATTTATGTTCAGGCTCTTCATAAAGCGAACATAATCACGTGCAAAGTCTTTGCTTCTTTCCAGCTGTTCGGGTATTCCCCGCTCAGGCGGATTAATGGCATTACCCCGCAGATAGATAGGTTTATCATTCAAATAAAATACACCATCCCGTATTTCAAACTTTCTGAACCCAATCCGCTTATGCAAAGTTTCAGTACCTGCCTTTACTTCCAAGTCATAAAGTGCAGGATTAACAGGACTCCATAGTTCAGGAGTCAATTGGTCTATTTTCCAGACCACCGTTGTATCCACTTTATTCTTAAAATAAAATTCTCCGGAATGGCTGCACAATATCGCCTTATTCCGGGCATGCGTAATTACAGCATCAAGGGACAAACTTTCGTTCGCCTCAGCAGACAACATTACTTCAATCCTGATATCCTTATCGGTAGTGATAGGAGTTATCTTATGAACTTTTGCCGCCAACAGAGACAACGGAAAGAATGCACATAAAGCACACAATAATCTTGTTTTCATAGTATCAATTATAATAGTAAACTTATTCTTCTCCTTTCTGATATTGGGCGGGAGTCACCCCGAACAACTCCCTGAAACGTTTTATGAAATAGCTTGGGGAGTTGAAGCCAACTTCATATGCTATCTCCGAAACAGTCTTCGTATCCATCTGTTTCAGTAGCATCTGCGCCTTCTTCAATCTGATATTCAGAATGAAGTCATTGGGTGTCTGCCCTGTGATACCCTTAATCTTCAGGAAGAGTTTGGTACGGCCGGTATTCATAGCCTGAGCAAACATATTCACGTCAAAATCCGGATTATCCAGATTTTGTTCAATACACGCTACACATTGTTCCATGAACTGATGGTCTGCGCTATTCGTTGCCAGTATATCCACATTGTTATCCATTTGTTTTGCATATTTTTTCTGCAACAGCTTTCTGCTGTTTACCAGATTGTTACAACGCATAAACAAATGTTTCACATTAAAAGGTTTAGTCACATAGTCATCTGCACCCATTTTTAACCCTTGCATTGTATATTCCTCGGCTGTCTGGGCCGTCAGTAATATCACAGGGATATGGGATGTTTCGAAATTACTCTTTATCTTCCTGCACATTTCTATACCGGACATCTTGGGCATCATGATATCGCTCAGTACAATATCGGGCTGTATTTCTTTTGTTTTATCCAGTCCTTCTTCACCATCCTGCGCTTCGCAAACGGAATATACTTTGGAGAACAGACGAACCAGTAAACCTCTGAGTTCTTCATTGTCTTCAACAATCAGGATTTTACTCTTTGTATCTTCCGATTCATTAGCAGGATTCTCATCATCCATCACATCAGTCAGTGCCTTGTCACCATACATGGTCAACTCTGAAATGCATGATGAATCGATATCGGGAGTTGCCACTTTTTGTGAATCGGCAATGTGACTATCTCCCAAAGGCAATTCAACCACAAAAGTGGTTCCCTTTCCCTCCATGCTCCGCACACTGATTTTGCCTTTATGGGCTTCAATTATACTTTTAGCAAGTGCCAATCCTATGCCCGTACCTTTCTGGTTGTCCGTGCTGTCGACCTGATAAAAACGATCGAATATCTTATCCAGACTCTTTTCGGCAATACCGATACCCGTATCTGAAATAAGAATAACCACACTATTTTCATATTCCTGTACTGATAAGGAGACTGTACCACCCAGAGATGTATATTTGAAAGCATTGGACAGCAAGTTATAAATCACCTTTTCAAGCTGTACTACATCAAACCAGACTTCCAGATTCCTATCCTTATTAAGAAATTCAAGATTAATCTGTTTACCCCGTGCATACTCTTTGAAAGACAGATAGATTTCATCCAGGAACGCATAAATATCCTGCTTGCTGTATTTGAACTTTTCGAAACCCTGTTCTTGTTTCCTGAAATCAAGAAGCTCGGTTATCAGGCGCTTCATACGTAAGGTATTCCGATGAATATTTACCAGTTTATTGTACACTAACGGCTGAATATCATTCCTTTCCATCAACATCTCCAACTGACTCACAATCAATGTGAGCGGAGTACGAAATTCATGTGAAATATTGGTAAAAAAGCGAAGTTTGGACTGGTTCAGTTCTTCTATCTGTTTCTTCTCTTTCTTCTCGTATTCAAGTGAAGCCCGCAACTTTAATTTGGAAGAATAGAAACTAACCACTATATAGACAGATACAATCACAATAATAACATAAATACAATATGCCCAGACAGATTTGTAAAAAGGTGGCTTCACCACAATATCGATTTCCTTAAAAATACTTTCCTTACCGGAATATTCCTCAGAGCTCTTTATCTTTAGCTTATACTTACCCGGATTCAGGTTGGTGTAAGTAATGCCTTTACGATAACCTGCACTCATCCAGTCTTTATCAAATCCCTCCAATTTATAGTAAATCCGGTTTCTCAGTACCGATACATAATTGGACAACGAGAAATTTATAGTGATGATGGAATGGTTATGATTCAGCGTAATTTGTGGCTGATACAAAATAGACTCAGAGAGAATATTGGAATCATCATTCGGCAATATAACCTGGTTATTCACTTCCAATGAGGTAAAGTTAAGCTGATAGGGCTTTACATAAGAATTCAATTCTTTTTCAAAGAAAGATATCATCATCTTGGGACCGGAAAGGAATATCTCATTATCGCTGGCCACAAACAATCCGTAAGGGTTCAATGCCGTCATCGGAAAACCATTCTGTTTATTATAGTTATAAAAGCGCTGGTTCTCCATATCAAAACGTGAAAAGCCCTGATTATTGGCTATCAGGAGATAGCCAGACAAAGACTCTTTTATATCAAGGATATAATCATTGATCAGGTCCGAATTGTGTGAGTTAAACGGTTTGAATGAATTGTTATCCGGCTCATATAGGAATATACCATCTCCCGAAGAACCTGCCCAGATATTACCTTTCTTATCTTCAAAAAGTACATTTATCAAATTACTGCCTATAACCCGGTTTGAACTATTAGGAACGAAATACTCATCTCGTTTCCGGGTTTCAAGATTATATTTAACCAGTCCCAATGAATAAGAGAACCATAAATTATTGTTCCTGTCAAGAAGCATATCAATGATCTGTCTGTTATTGAGTCTACTATCTTTCAGTAGCTTTGTGCACTCTCCTGTTTGAGGATCAAATAAACCTATTCCGTTATGGGTTGCCAGCAAGAGATTTCCTTTATACGGAATAACTTTGCGTACTACATCATTGATCAACGAATTCTCTTTCCCCGGAATATGCCTGTAATTGGTAAACTGATACGTTTTCAAGTCCAATTTATCCAATCCTCCTCGTAATGTACCTACCCACAGAGTCTGGTTTTCCTCATCCAAATGCAGAGATTGTACCGTATTGGATGCAAGGGAATTCTTATTTATATCATGCTTAAACTCTGCGAAGCTTCTTGTTTTTCGATCGAGATAGTTCACTCCACCACCTTCCGTTGCAATCCAGATATTTCCTTTAGAGTCTTCTTTCATTCGTCCGGCAAAAGGAGAGGTCAGCTTTCCTTGCTGAGATTCATCGGAATAATAATAGGTATAAATCTCATAGTCCGGATTAAACAGATTAACCCCGCCGTAATAAGTGCCAATCCAGAAAGTTCCTTGCTGATCCTTCATCATACAAATGATGGAAGAATTACTCAGGCTATAAGGTTTGTTATCTTCACTGTAATTGGTGAAAGTATTGGTGGTGACATCCAATTTATCCAAACCTTTAAAAGTCCCCACCCAATAGTTACCCAAGTTATCTTCGACCACACAACGGACATAATTGCTTGAAAGTCCATTCTTATAAGGTGCATGCACATAGTTTGTTTTTCCACCGTTCCTGTCCAATCGGAAAAGCCCATCATCTTTGGTACCTACCCAAATATTCTTTTTGGAATCTTCATAAATACAGGTTATATCCTTTGTTGGGAGATAATTAAGCCATTTCTTATTACTGTCCAGCATGTACAAGCCATTATTCATAGTTCCTACATATAGGTTCCCTTCATGGTCTTCGGTCACACAGGACATGCGTACATCCTCCAGGTGATAATAATATTCCAACTTATCTTCCGCACGGTTATAGGTGAATAAAGAGTCTCTGGTACAAGCCCACAGCCGAGAGTTACCGTAACTAATGGCCTGAATGTTATTATCGCGAATCGTATGAAAAATATTCTTCTTAATATCATATTCAACTACGGCATACTTGCAACGAATATAAATATGCCCATCCTTATCACCACAAATCGTACCTATATTATTATTATAAAGACTATGTTTATCATTCTCAATCGGACGGAATATATAAAAATCGGTACCGTTATAACGGTTCAAACCATCTTTAGTACCTATCCAGATTATTCCGAATTCATCCTGATAAATAGATGTAACTGTTGGTTGCGAGATGCCATTTTCTACTCCGAATGTTTGAAAATGGATATCCTGTGCGAACAACAATCCGGGAGCCAGAAATAAAAGGAGCAACAATATCCGCAACATTACTATTGATAAGAGAGTCTTTTTCATACCGTACAATTTTGTTATAAGGTTCCTGTTTTGCAAAACAAAAATAGCGGAATCTATGAATGACCTATATAAAAATAGAACAAATCTATGTCGATATCGTACGGAAGCCCTCCGAATTCACCGATTCATACCCGGAACTCATCGGCTTTTCTACCGGAAATCACCCGGAAGGGCTATACAGGGATGAATAATTCGCTTACCTTTGAGCCATGAATCAATAACAATAGAAATAATGGAAAAGAAACAAAACTTCCCGTCTCATGCAGGTTTATCGGGCAAAGCACTGATAGCTTCACTCTTCATCATCTCCGGAATATTACTGTTTGCCCGTAACGTAGGTTGGATTACGTATGACTTATTTAGCATAGTGGTATCCTGGCATAGCCTTCTTATTGTATTAGGTATCTACACGATAACGCGCCGCCATTATCTGAGCGGTTCTATCCTCACCCTGATAGGTGTTTATTTTTTAGTTGGAGGATTATCGTGGTTACCGGAGAACTCACAAACCATTGTCTGGCCTGTTGCACTGATTGTGGCGGGTATTTTGTTCTTTGTAAAATCCCGCCGT
>USSR01000132.1 GCA_900557355.1 uncultured Bacteroides sp. | reverse complement strand
ACATAGTTTCCTAATTTTTTGGACTGCAAATATATAGCTTTTTACGCTCTCTAAAAAATATATTCTGGACAATTTTCTAAAAAAGTCTTTTGATTAAGGTTTGTTAGGGGGAAAAAGAGCTAATTTTGTGTCGTTGAAAGGGCTACACCCTTTTGTACAAAGGGTGTAGCCCTGAATAGCAAGGGGTGTAGCCATCCGGGGCGAAAGGTGTAGCCCTTTTTGCGTTTTTATAACTATCTGTAATAGAGATGAATATATTCAGTGAGAAATTGATAGTCTGGTATGCCGAAAACAAGCGTGAATTGCCTTGGCGGGATACCACCGACCCTTATATTATATGGATTTCGGAGATTATCCTGCAACAGACCCGGGTCGTGCAAGGTTATGATTATTTTTTGCGTTTTATCCATCGTTTTCCTAATGTGACAGCCTTGGCCAAAGCACCGGAAGATGAGGTGATGAAATGCTGGCAAGGACTGGGGTATTACTCCCGTGCGCGCAATCTGCATGCGGCGGCAAAAAGCATGAATGGTGTTTTTCCGACTACTTATGAAGGGGTGCGTGCGCTGAAGGGGGTAGGGGACTATACTGCTGCGGCTATCTGTTCATTTGCCTACGGTATGCCTTATGCTGTGGTGGATGGGAATGTCTATCGTGTGCTTTCGCGCTATTTCGGCATCGATACGCCGGTGGACAGTACGGAAGGTAAGAAGCTGTTTGCTGCTTTGGCAGACGAGATGATGGATAAATCGCAGCCTGCCGTTTACAATCAGGCGATAATGGATTTCGGTGCCATACAGTGTACACCGCAATCGCCGAATTGCCTGTTTTGCCCTTTGGCGGATAGTTGTTCCGCCCTGAAGGAGGATACGATAACGAAGTTGCCCGTAAAACAGCATAAGACGAAAACCACCAATCGTTATTTTAACTATATATATGTACGTGTGGGCGCGTGTACCTATTTACATAAGCGGACAGGGGATGATATCTGGAAAAATCTTTTCGAATTTCCGCTGGTAGAAACGGAAGTGCCTGTGACGGAAGAAGAGTTTCGTGAATTGCCGCAGGTATGTGCGCTTTTTGCAGACGGGGAGGCTTCGGGACTACGCTTAATCAGTGGAAATGTGAAGCATGTGCTCTCCCACAGGGTAATTTATGCCAATTTCTATGAAGTTATCTTACCGGAAAATTCCACTTCTTTTTCTGCCTTCCAGCGGGTGAAAACAGAGGATTTGGAGCAATATGCAGTCTCTCGCCTGGTGCATGCCTTTCTGGAGAAATATCTATAAAAGTTGCGCTAACTCTTGCATTGTGTGATTATTCTGTTTAATTTTGGCAGCAAATTCAAATAAAAAGAAAAAAGGCTTATGTCAGTAAATAAAGTAATATTGATTGGAAATGTAGGTAGAGACCCTGAAGTAAGATACCTTGATTCCGGTATCGCTGTGGCTTCTTTGCCTTTGGCTACTACAGACCGTGCATATACGTTGGCTAACGGTACGCAGGTACCCGAACGGACGGAATGGCACAATCTGGTACTTTGGCGCGGACTGGCAGAAACAGCTGAAAAATATGTGCATAAAGGGGATAAACTTTATGTGGAAGGCAAAATCCGTACCCGTTCATACGATGATCAGACTGGTGCAAAGCGCTATGTTACGGAAATCTTTGTGGACTCTATGGAGATGCTGAGCCCCAGAGGAACTGTTGCACCGGGTGCTGCCGCTCCGCAACCGGGGATGTCACAAGGTGCTCCCGCACAACCCATGGCACAATCGCAGGCAACCCCTGCACAAGATAATACAACGGACGATTTACCGTTCTAATTGTTTAACTAAAACCAAGATCTTTGGACCCAGACGCTTATTTATGCCAATTGGCAGATGTTTTTAATGGTATATCCGTACATAGCCCTACTATTTCGGCAATTATCGCCATTGTGTTGGCAGGTTTGCTGTTGCTCGTATCAGGCTTTGCCTCAGCTTCAGAAATAGCCTTTTTCTCTCTTTCTCCATCCGACCTGAGTGCCATTGATGAGAAGAAACACCCATCGGATGAGAAAATTAGTAAACTTTTGGAGGATACGGAAAGGTTGCTGGCAACCATTCTGATAACAAACAATTTTGTGAATGTGACTATCATCATGCTCTGCAACTTCTTCTTCATGAGTGTGTTTGAGTTTCATTCTCCTATTGCGGAATTTCTGATACTGACCGTCATCCTGACTTTCCTTCTGCTTCTTTTCGGCGAAATCATGCCGAAGATTTATTCAGCACAGAAGACGTTGGCTTTCTGTCGTTTTTCCGCTCCGGGTATATGGATGTTTCGTTCCCTCTTTTATCCGGTAGCTTCTATGCTGGTACGTTCCACTTCGTTCCTGAATAAGCATTTTGCCCGTAAAAACCATAATATTTCGGTAGACGAACTTTCTCATGCCCTTGAATTGACGGATAAGGAGGAACTGAAAGAAGAGAATAATATTCTGGAAGGTATCATTCGTTTTGGCGGTGAAACGGCGAAGGAGGTGATGACTTCCCGTCTGGACGTAGTCGATCTGGATATTCGTACGCCTTTCAAGGATGTATTGCAATGTATTATAGAAAATGCTTATTCCCGCATCCCTATTTATTCCGAGAACCGGGATAATATCAAAGGTATCTTATATATCAAGGACTTGTTGCCCCATTTGAATAAGGTAGACTTCCGTTGGCAATCGCTGATACGTCCGGCCTATTTTGTTCCGGAAACTAAGATGATTGACGATTTGTTGCGTGATTTTCAGGCCAATAAGATTCATATAGCTATTGTGGTTGATGAATTTGGCGGTACGTCGGGAATTGTGACGATGGAGGATATCATCGAGGAGATAGTCGGGGAGATTCACGACGAATATGATGACGAAGAACGTACGTATGCAGTGTTGAACGATCATACGTGGGTGTTTGAAGCCAAAACGCAGTTGACGGACTTTTATAAGATTACGAAGGTGGATGAGGAAGTCTTTGATGAGGTGGCGGGTGATTCCGATACGCTTGCAGGATTATTGCTGGAGCTGAAAGGCGAGTTTCCGGCCTTGCATGAAAAGGTTACTTACGACCACTATGAGTTTGAAGTCTTGGAGATGGATAACCGCCGTATTCTTAAAGTGAAGTTCACCATCAATACTCCTCCGTCGGATTCCGATAAGAAAGATTGATTTATAAAATAATATGCCTCTTTTCATACAACATACGTATCCTTCCTATAAGTGGGGAGTCTGGAAGATGGACGAAACGCTGGATGAACTGCTGAATATGCTTCCGCAACAGGAAACATACCTGGAAGGGTTGCAGCGTTTCTCAGCTGAACATCGCCGTTTGGAGTGGCTGTCGGTTCGTGTGTTGCTGTTCACTCTATTGGGAGAGGAAAAGGAAATTGCTTACTATCCCAGCGGGAAGCCGTATCTGGCAGATAAATCTGCATCTATCAGTATTTCTCATACGCGTGGATATGTATCGGTGATTATCGGTGAAGCTGGTAAGGAAGTGAGCATTGATATAGAGCAATACGGTGAACGGGTGCATAAGGTGGCGCATAAATATATGCGTGCTGATGAATCCCTTTCTTCGTATCAGGGAACGGATACCTGGGCGTTGTTGCTCCATTGGTCGGCCAAAGAAGTGATGTTCAAGTGCATGAATACGGCGGAGGTTGATTTCCGTGAACATCTCCGCATTTTCCCTTTTACGGTTGCTGAAAAAGGAGCTTTCTCAGCTGAAGAGTACAGAACGCCGGAGCAGCGTAAATTTGAGATCCGATATCTCCTGCATCCGGACTTTGTGCTGACCTGGCAAGTCGATTAATTTTAAAAACATGATACTATGAAACTACAACGCTATTTCTGTCTTCTTCTTTTTGGCTTGCCTCTGTTGGTTTATGCACAGTCGAATAAGACTGTTACGGTAAGTTATGAACGGTCTGCCAAGGGGGAAGTGACTTTCTATTCCGAAACTCAGTCGCATACGCCTTATACGGTATCTATGACTTTTTCCCGGTTGAGTAATACGACTTCCACCGAGGGGGAGATTTATGATGCCGTCATTCATTATGGCAAAACACGGCTGTTGACTTTGCGTCCGTCTACGGAAAATGTTCCGATTGGATTCTCCTATCGCTATACCTATAGAAAAGGAAATAACCGTTTGAAGGCAGATACTAACTTTGTATACCTTTTCCCTTTAGCGCCTGGTAAGGTGGTTCGGGTTAACCGGATGGTGTCTTTAGAGAAATTCTTTGGGAAGGAAGGAGAGAAACGCATTACGGGACTTGGTTTTTCTACTACTGCCGGTGATACCATTTTTGCTTCCCGTGGCGGACTTGTGACCGAGGTTGTTGATAATGCCGCTTCCACTTCTGAAAATACATCGTTTCATGCTACGGAAAATTATCTGGAAGTTTTCCATAAGGACGGAACTTTTGCCCGTTATAAATTATTCCAGAATGGAGGGATCTTTGTTTCTCCGGGTGAAGAGGTGATTCCGGGACAGCCGCTTGGCATCATTGGCGGAGAGAACTACAAGCAGGGTTCCCATTTGCGTTTCAGTATTTATTGTCCCGATCAGCCGGATTACTCGTATGTACCTGATTTTTGTCTTTCTCAGGAGGAAGTAGGCAAGCCTGAACCTCGTGTGATGTATAAGTCCTGGCACCCTGTCGCGATTGTTGTGCGGGAGATGAGTAAGAAGGAGAAGAAGAAATTTCTGTCAAAGGAATGAACTGTTGACAAAAAGATAGTAAAACTTTTGTTTAATCCTGTATAAATGCTTATATTCGACCCGTGGAAGATTTTCTACGGGTCTTTTTGTTAACTAAATGTCAAAATAATAAGCAAGCACTATGGAATTACCTTTTGCAGAGTCTTGGAAAATTAAAATGGTGGAACCCATTCGGAAGAGTACCCGCCAGGAACGTGAGCAGTGGCTGAAAGAAGCCCATTACAATGTGTTCCAGCTGAAATCCGAGCAAGTATATATCGATTTGATAACCGACTCCGGTACGGGAGCAATGAGCGATCGCCAATGGGCAGCGATGATGTTGGGCGACGAAAGTTATGCAGGTGCTTCCTCCTTCTTCAACCTGAAAGAAGTGATCACCCGTCTGACTGGTTTTGAATATGTCATTCCCACTCATCAGGGACGTGCAGCCGAGAATGTGCTTTTCTCTTACCTGGTACATGAGGGAGATATTGTTCCGGGTAACTCTCACTTTGATACCACCAAGGGGCATATCGAGGGCCGGAAGGCCATTGCTTTGGATTGCACCATCGATGAAGCGAAAAATACTCAGTTGGAAATACCTTTTAAAGGCAATGTCGATCCTGTGAAATTGGAAAAAGCATTGCAGGAGCATGCTGACCGTATACCGTTTATCATCGTTACCATTACGAACAACACGGCCGGCGGACAGCCCGTATCCATGCAGAACCTTCGTGAAGTCCGTGCTCTTGCGGATAAGTATCATAAACCTGTATTATTTGACTCCGCACGTTTTGCGGAAAATGCTTACTTCATCAAAATGCGTGAAGATGGCTATAGCGGTAAAACAATCAAGGAAATTACGAAAGAGATGTTCGAACTGGCAGATGGTATGACTATGAGTGCCAAGAAGGATGGTATCGTCAATATGGGAGGCTTCATTGCTACACGAAAAAAAGATTGGTACGAAGGTGCCAAAGGCTTTTGCGTGCAATATGAAGGGTATCTTACTTACGGTGGTATGAATGGTCGTGACATGAATGCACTTGCCACAGGACTGGATGAGAATACGGAATTTGATAATCTGGAAACCCGCATCCGTCAGGTAGAATATCTGGCAAAGAAGTTGGATGAATACGGTATTCCTTATCAGCGTCCAGCAGGTGGACATGCCATTTTTGTGGATGCAACGAAGGTACTGACGCATGTGCCGAAGAATGAATTCCCGGCACAGACTCTAACGGTTGAATTGTATCTTGAAGCCGGTATCAGAGGATGTGAAATCGGTTATATCCTGGCAGACCGTGATCCGGTTACTCGTGAGAACCGTTTTACCGGGCTGGATTTATTGCGTCTTGCTATTCCCCGTCGCGTATATACGGATAATCACATGAATGTGATAGCAGTAGCGTTGAAGAATGTTTTCGACCGTCGTGAAAGTATTACTAATGGAGTCCGTATTACTTGGGAGGCTCCCCTGATGCGTCATTTCACTGTTCAATTGGAACGTACATAACTACTTTCTTTTTCATAATACAAATGAGGTTACCCGGATTCATATATTGAAGGGGTAACCTCATTTCTTTTATTTATCTTCTTTCTCGTTATTCATTCTGTAACTTAATGCTCCTGACGGGCATTTCTTGATTTGAGCGATCAATTCTTCCGTCGTTGCATTTTCAGCCGTTATCCACGGTTTTTCTTTCGGATGATATACATTCGGAAGGGTCTTGGTACAAATGCCTGCATGTTGGCACAGGCCGGGTTGCCAGATGATGGTCACTTCCCCGTTCGTATATTCTTTCTTTATATTCATAACTATTTATTATTGAATGTGAATACCTTTCATTACAATTCTTTTCCATTCGGGATGTTTGTGAATGTATCCCGCTACAAACGGGCAGAGAGGTACTAATCTAAGTCCTTGTTTTTCTATATCTTTTAATGCTTTTTCTACTAACTGGCTGCCGATGCCTTTACCACCCAGTTGAGTGGGTACTTCGGTGTGTGTCAGGTAAATCTCCCCATTCGTTGATTTTATATACTCAATCTTTGGAGTATATTGATCGACATGGAACTCATATTGGTGACGTTCTTCATTGTCGATCAGTTTATAATCTGCTTCCATAACTCTTCGTATTGATTGTTTACTGTATGTATAACACGCGGATGATGAAATTTGTTTTGGGAAAGTTACAGAATAAAATGTCCGGGCGAAATCCCTTCGACCGGACACCATTCAAATAAACTTGGCAGAGTTTATTGTTCCTTACTTTCTTTGAAGCCGAGTGGATGAATGAAATGAGGGGACGATTTGCCCGTTTCATTTAGACTCAACGCTTTTTCCTCGAAAGCAGTGATAAAAACAGTGCATGGCAGGTCTTCTGACTTGTTTCTGTTGCCAGGCGCCTTCCCGGAAGCGGACTTCCAGTGGCTATTGGTAGTTTGCCTGCAACCTATCATGAAACTTACAGCAGCGGGACTGTTCAGGATTTGCACCTGATTCCCTTTTAATTACCGTCTCCGAACAAAGACAGTAAACCAATGCATCGCAAAGATAAGGAAAAAAGTGATTAGTGCAAACCGTTTCTTACTTTTCCTTTGCCAGGGTGAATACGAATTCTAATCCGCCCCCCTGGTTGTTCTTGGCCGAAATGGTACCTCCATGGATGATTACCGAGTTCTTTACGATAGCCAATCCCAATCCTGTACCGCCCAGTTTGCGTGAGCGTCCTTTATCTACCCGGTAGAAGCGTTCGAATAAGCGGTTCAGATGTTCGGGAGAGACGCCCACGCCGGTATCGGCAAAACTAAAGTAGTAGAAGTTCTCGTCCTCGCGGAAACAGCTGATGTTGATGCGTATATCCGTGCCTGCATAAGCAATGGCATTGTCCATCAGGTTGCGGAAAATGGAGTATAGCAGGGAGTAATTTCCCCGTAGTTGTATCTTCGGTTTTAGGGAGTTGACTACGGTGATATGCTTTTCTTCCAGTTCCAGGGATACCTCGTTTACGATATTGCCTACCAACAGGCTGATGTCTACTTTCTCCATGTCGATCATGTTGGCGGCTTCGTCCATACGCGTTAATACGGAGATGTCGCGTAGCAGTCGGCTTAACCGATTGCTTTGAGCATAGCATCGCTCCAGGAATGTCTGCATCTTCTCCCGGGAAATGTTTTCATTGTTGACGATGGTTTCCAAATATCCCTGTATGCTACTGACCGGAGTCTTCAGTTCATGTGCGATGTTCTGCGTCAACTGGCGTTTCAGGCGGATCTGCTCTTCTTCCTGAGTGATGTCATTGATGGATATCTCGAAGCTTAAATCCTGGAATATAATACATTCCACAATAAACATACGTCCATTCTTATTGATGCTGATAGACATACGCTTTTCTTCCTTGCCCGGACGCTTGGGAGCTTTGTTGATGAAATCCGTGATTTTCTGGAACTCACTGATGGAGAATATTTCCTCTGTTGTTTGCAGGTTGGAGTCTGAAATCAGATTGCTGTACTGTGTGAACAGGTTGTTGACCAGGATTTCTTTCTTGTCCTTATTGAATACGCCCAATCCTTCATGCGAGGTTTGTAAGTGGGTGATCAATTTCTCCCGTTCAATGTATAGCGCCTCTTTGGTTTCCCGCAGTCGCTTGTATATCTGGATGATATGCTGTGAAATCTCTCCCAGTTCGTTGTGCGGGAAGGCGGATTGCATATCTGTTTCCACAGGCTCATTCTTGTCAGCACGTTTGGCAAACTCACGTAGCTGATTGATGGCTGTCCCCAGTTTAGAGGTGAACTTGTAGAAGATGAATATTAATAGCAATGATACGATGACGGTAAACCAGATATAGTGCTGGTCTGCTGCAAGGTGTCTTACAAGGTTCAGGTCGTAGGGGAGGGCGGAACGTATGATGTAGCCCTCATAGAGTGTGGCGGAATAGAAGTAGGGCACTCCCGTTGTTTCGGAAGTACGGCGTACATCATACCCTTTTCCTTCTGCCAGTGCTTTTTGCACTTCCGGGCGGTTGATATGATTGCCTAATTTCTGATTTTCGTAGCTGTCATATAATACGTCACCCTGTACATTAACTACTGTAATACGTAAATCCTGTTTGATGTATTTTTGCAGGTATCGTTCCAGTGTGGTGTTCCATAAGCTGTCCGGAATGCGGGCAAGCTCCTGGTGTAACCGTTCATTATAGTCCTGTAGCTGTATATCCAGCAGATCTACCTTGTATTCTTTCTCACGTTGGTATTGATACGCCAGGAAGCATCCGGCAAATACCAGAAACAGTGAAATGACCGAAAGAAATAACCTTCGGCTGAACGACAGGAAATGTGTGGTATTATTCAGCTTCGAAGCAGTATCCATATCCTAAGCGAGTTACGATGCATTTTCCATAAATACCTATTTTCTTACGCAAACGGGTGATGTTCACATCGATGGTGCGGTCCAGTACATAGACCTCGTCGCTCCATATCCGTGCCAGTATATCTTCGCGGGAGAATACGCGTCCTTTGTTCTGGAGGAGTAAAAGTAATATCTCAAATTCTTTTTTGGTGAGAGGGGCTTCCTCCCCATCGATACTAACTTTCTTTTTCACAATATCAATGACTAATGTCTTGTAGCTGATTTGCTCCGGTGCCCGTTCTTGTTCTCCTTGTTGGGTGCGGCGCAATACAGCTTTGACGCGTGCGATGACTTCACGCAGAGAGAAAGGTTTGGAGATGTAATCATCAGCTCCCAGATTGAAGCCGGTTACCGTATCATTTTCCGTATCCTTGGCAGTGATGAATATAATAGGTACCTGAGCGGTTTTCTTATCTTTCTTTAGTAGGCTGGCCATTTTGAAACCGGATATTTCTCCCATCATCACGTCCAGTAGCAACAAGCTGTAGCTACCGATATCCATTTTCAATGCCTCTTCGGCAGAGTGGGCCGTGTCCACTTCATACCCTTCATTTTCAAGGTTGAATTCCAGGATCTCGCAAAGGTCCTCTTCATCGTCTACAACTAAAATACGATAATCGTTCATTGCTTTTTCTAATTAATATGAGGTATTCAAAACAAATTCTCCTACCACAAAGTTATACTTTATTTCTTTTCAGCGACAAAGGTGCGGTGTTTTTGTTACGGGAAAGTGAAACACGTGTTACAATTCGGTTACATTTTAGTATGCGCTGAAGGTAATTCGGTAAGGCTTTGATACAGTTTTGGTAAGGTGAAGAACTGTAAACTATTACTTTTGCATTCCAGTTTTTCAGTTTTTATACTTACCTTTGTCTTAATATAAATAACATTGGTATGAAAGAGTTGACTAGTATAGATTTTCGGCGATATAAATGGCGTTTGCCTGCTCTGATAGCTTTATTGGTGGTGGTTGTGGCAGGTTCCTTTTGGCTGAATACCGCTCCGTTCCGTTCCGGTTTTGAGATAACGGATGAGTTGGGAGGCAACATCTTTCCTTCCAGTATTCTTTCTGTAGCGACGACGGATGCTCAAGTCATTGTTCCGGCTGATTCTTTATATGTGGGGAACTCTAAATCCTGCATTTCTGTTCGGATTCGTTCAGGAAAGGCATACAGCAGGGTGCGTATTGAAGTTGCTGAGACTCCGTTCTTTTCCCGTTCCGTATCTGAGTTTGTGTTGGCTAAACCACGGACGGAATATATGATCTATCCCGATATTATCTGGAATTACGAAGCGCTGAAGAATAATAATCAGGCGGAACCGGTCAGTGTGGCTGTTAAGGTAGAAATGAATGATAAGGATTTGGGGCAGCGGGTTCGTACTTTTTCTGTTCGCAGCATCAATGAATGTCTGTTGGGGTATGTCACGAATGGGACTAAGTTTCATGATACAGGAATTTTCTTTGCGGCATACGTAAATGAGGAGAATCCGATGATTGACAAATTGTTGCGTGAAGCATTAAATACACGTATTGTCAATCGTTTCTTGGGCTATCAAGGTGGCAATGCTGAAGTGGTGGACAAGCAAGTCTATGCTTTATGGAACGTGCTTCAAAAGCGCAACTTCCGTTACAGTTCTGTTTCCAATACCAGTCTGTCCAGTAATGTGGTCTTTTCCCAGCGGGTTCGCACGTTCGATGATGCACTGGAGTCTTCGCAGATTAACTGTGTGGATGGTAGCGTGCTGTTTGCTTCCCTGCTTCGTGCCATTAATATAGAGCCGATATTGGTTCGTACTCCGGGACACATGTTTGTGGGGTATTATACGGATGCCGGTCGCAAAAATAAGAACTTCCTTGAAACCACTATGATTGGAGATGTGGATCTGGATGATTTCTTTCCGGATGAGAAGCTGGATTCAACGATGGTAGGTAAATCACAGAATCAAATGTCACGGCTAACATTCGATAAGTCTAAACAATACGCTAATAATAAGTATAAGCAAAATGAAGAAGGAATACATTCCGGGAAATTGAATTACATGTTTCTGGAGATTTCTAAGGATGTGAGAAGGAAGATACAGCCGATAGGGAAGTAGAATAGTAAAAAGCATGTGGCCTGTTCGTCTATAAAATTCCTTTGTTTATAGAATGTTATTTTAAATATCTTAAAATATTGGGAACTGATGTATTTCATTGATTATCTTTGCGCTCGAAAACAAGAATATGATTTTCATTGAAGTTTGATAGAGATTTAATAAGATATTGAAGACTATAATGGTCTTCATTCATAGATGATGATTGGGACAGTCGGTTCGTGAGAATCGGCTGTTTTTTGTTTCTGTTTGTTTGCATATCAACGGCGGTAGTGTTACTTTTGCCGGACGAGGTCAGGTGGCCTCGTTTTTAACCTCTGAATAACAATGGCACAAAGCAAGAAATTTATCTCTCCGGGGGCATGGTTTTCCATGATGTATCCCGTAGATTGGAATGAATTTGAAGATGGAGAAGGCTCTTTTCTCTTCTATAATCCTAATGAATGGACCGGAAATTTCCGTATCTCTGCATACAAAGGCAGTGCGGCGTATGCCAGGGAAGTAATCCGGCAGGAACTGAAAGACAATCCTTCGGCTGTTTCCGTAAGGATAGGAAATATGGAATGTGCTTACAGTAAAGAGATGTTTGAGGAAGATCGAGCTTATTATACTTCCCATCTTTGGATTACCGGTATGGACGATGTTGCTTTCGAATGTTCTTTTACTGTCAGTAAGGGTTCGTCTGCAGCAGAAGCCGAGGCGGTTATTGCTTCATTGGAAATACGCAAAGAGGGAGTGAAATATCCGGCAGAGATTATTCCTGTTCGCCTGTCCGAAATTTACCAGATTAATGAAGCTTTTGAGTGGGTGACAACCACTGTGAAGGAGCAACTGAAAAAAGACTTCCAGGGAATGGAAGAAGATTTGGACAGTATGCAGCAGGTCATCGATAGTGGAACTATCGGGCCGAAGAAGAAAGAAGCGTGGCTCTCTTTCGGTATTGTCATCTGTGTGATTCTTGCCAATGAAGTAGATGGCCTGGAGTGGATGACCCTGATAGATGGTAATCGTGAAGCTCCTGTGCTACAGAATCTTACTACCGGAGAATGGATTGACCCCATGAAATTAGTGTGGAGCAAAGTGAAGGCAGGGGAGCCTTGCAATTTGGCAGAAACCTATAAAGCCTTGCTCTGATTATCCGCCCACCAACTATAAATTATAAATCATAAATCTTAAATTGTGATTAGTTATCTTCAGATAGAGAATTTGACCAAATCGTTTGGTGATTTGGTATTGCTTGAGAATGTTGCTCTCGGTGTAGCAGAAGGACAACGTATCGGATTGATTGCCAAGAATGGTAGCGGTAAAACTACCTTACTGAATATCATTGCCGGGAAAGAGGGATATGACAGTGGGAATATATCTTTCCGCCGTGACCTCCGGGTACT
>USSR01000131.1 GCA_900557355.1 uncultured Bacteroides sp. | reverse complement strand
GCTCCATGCAAGCATACATAAACCTATGCCTCCTATTTTCTTTTTCATGGTGATTCTGTGTTAATATAATATGTGTAAAAAACCAACTTAGCTATCAGCTCTTCACACACTTTTGTTCTTTACATTTTTAGTCTATCAGTTCTATTTTAACGGTCTGTCCTTGTACCAGAATATGATATTCGCCGGCTTCAAGGAAGCGTTTACCATCCTCATTGACAAAACCGAAATCACGTTCCAGGTCGATGTCGAAACGGAAAGTCTTCGTTTCGCCGGCTTTGATAAGTTGTTTCTCAAAGTGTTTCAGTTCTTTCACCGGACGGGTGATAGAGCAATAAGGATCGGAGATAAACCAATGAACAGTCTCTGCTCCGTCGCGGGAACCGGTGTTGGTGACGGTCACTTCTGCTGACAGTTTATCGCCACGCTTCACCTTAGTAGCAGAAGGGGTAACAGTGCCATACTTAAATTCGGTATAACTTAATCCATGCCCGAACGGATATAACGGATCGCTTGTTATATCTTTATAAAATCCCTGATGTCCGCGTCCGCTCTTGCGGCGATTATAATAAATAGGAATTTGTCCTGTGGAGTAAGGGAACGTCATGGCTAGTTTACCGGAAGGGTTGATACGTCCGGATAAAATTCCTGCCATTGAACGCGCACCATTTATTCCCGGTTGCCATATCTCCAATATAGCATCACAAAGAGGTTCCATGCGATTTAACTCCAAGGGACGTCCATTAGAAAGCACCAATATAACAGGTTTACCAGCCTCCTTTAGTTCTTTCACCAATTCTTCCTGAATCTGTGGCAAAGCAATCGTAGAACGGGAAGCATTCTCACCACTCCAGGTAAGCATCTCGCCCAAACAAACAATGACTACATCAGACCAACGAGCAACGTCCAATGCGCCAGCAAAACCTGAACGGTCATTGCCCTGCGGTTTGCATCCCATTGCATAACGTAATTCGGCGTCTCCTCCAAACTCGGCAGTCAACCCATCATAGAGCATTTCCACATCCGTATCTTTTCCATGTCCGCACCAGGAACCCAATAAGTCCCAACCATTTTTTGCCATTGGACCTACTACGGCAATCTTTTTTTTGTTTGTAAGTGGTAATATCTGATTGTCATTTTTCAACAACACCATTGATTCTGCTGCCAGTTGAGCGGCCACAACCATACTTTGCGGACGGAAAACCGGAGTATAAGGACGTTCGAACAAACCCAGACGGAATTTTACACGCAATACCCGACGAACTGATTCGTCAACTTGTGCCATTGTTACCTTACCTTCCTCTACAAGCTCTTTCAGATGACGATCGTAGGCATGAGACATCATATCCATTTCAAGCCCCGCATTAAAAGCATACCGAGCAGCATCTTTCTTTGTAGCGGCTAATCCCTGATTCTTTAACTGTTCCACAGCCCCCCAGTCAGACACAATGAACCCGTCATGTTTCCAGCGTTTCTTTAATATCTCGGTCATGATATAAGGATTAGCTGACCCGGGTACTCCACTGATGTCATTGAAAGAACTCATCAAAGTGACCGCACCAGCTTTCACTCCCATCTCATAGGGCAGCAGATAAGTATCCCAAAGAGTTTGAGCTGAAATTTCGGTATAAACATAATCTCGCCCAGCCTCCGAAGCACCATAACCTACATAGTGTTTCAGACAAGCAGCCATACGGTTCTCTGCTGACATATCATCTCCCTGATACCCACGCACCGAAGCAGCGGCAAACACTCCATTTGTATAAGGATCTTCACCATATCCTTCGGCTACACGTCCCCATCGAGGATCACGTGCCACGTCGATCATGGGAGAAAAAGTCCAATCAACCCCAGACATGCGGGCTTCTTGTGCAGATACCGCACATGCCTGTTCTACCAATCCCGGATTCCATGAACATGCCTGCCCCAACGAAATAGGATATATGGTGCGAAATCCATGAATAGCATCGTAGCCAAAAATGATGGGAATACCCAAACGAGATTCTTCCATCGCTTTTTTCTGCATACTATTACGCAATTCTGGATTTATATCAAAGTATATCAAAGAACCAATCTCTGACGGTACTTTTTTCACTTCTTCGCCAACATTATTCACATTGTTATTTCGTCCCAATGTATATTGGTTTAGCTGCAAAATCTTTTCCTCCAATGTCATACGCGATATTAAATCATCAATACGTTTTTCAATTGGAGCTTTGGCATCCTTATACAAAGGAATACTCTTTTTATCTTTTGACGAAAGAGAATGTGTGACTCCCAATAGGCACAATCCCAAAATCAAAACTTTTTTTCTCATCAATGTTTTCGTCAGTTAATTATTATTTCTAGTTTTCAGATGTATATCAAGCAATACGTAAGCAAATAATTATTCCAGCCATTCCATACACTTATCATTTACCTAAGTACCAGTCACTTACAATCAGTTCATTGGAGATATATGCCCAACACGTTGGATCTATAGATCCAATATGCAGCATATATAGATCCAATACGTAGCATATATATGGCTAGCATCTTGGAAATATATCCCCAACGAACCGGAGAACTATGACCTGTCAATACACTCATTACCAACAATTAATGTATCTCGTAGCAATTGACTATGACTTACCGAGCGATAACTTCAAATAATTTCAACCAGCCGGCAGATGTTACATTGTTCTTTACAGCAAGGTGAATTCCAATCTCATTCTGCTTTGCCGTGTCAACAATCCCAACAGCCCACATGTATTTACCTGCCTCCACGCCTTCAACCCGGGTTGTAAACGTATATGATTTAGCCGTACCTTTCACCCAATCACAAGCTTCCGGTTCTCCATCAACAAATACATACTTCGGTTTATCATTCTTGGTGTCCAATAAAGCAAAAGCCACTTTATATTTATTCTTCCACTGGGGAATATTCGTCGGACAATATCCCCAACCAAAATTATTCCAACGGTGCGCTATTTCAATCTGTTTACCATTAGAGATAGTTGTAGGCAAAGAAATTCTGTCCGGAAATAAACGGTAGCTTCCTTCTGTACAGAATTGTTTAACTAATTGGAAAGCTTCATTAAACCATGAATAAGTTTCTCCATTGCGAAAGTCTGAATTATAGCGTAAATCCATCATATTGACGCAGGCTGTTTTAGCCTCATCAAACTCACCCTGACGTACTTCTGCATAATTAGCATATCCATCTCCCTGAATCGAGTTTCCATGAGAATTTTTCACCCAGCCACCTTCCATTACTACAGGAACGAGATACTTCCACTTGGCTATAAAATTGCGTTCCCAAGTAGAATAATAAGTTTTCATACCAAACGCATCGTGACGTAATGAATATCCTTTAGCTACTGCTTTTCCTATTAATCTTTCAGTATCTTTATCATAGTTATTGCCGTCCCATTCTTTACTTGTACCTATCCAACGATGATAATTTACAAACACAGGAACTTTATCAAATACTTGAGAATATAAATCTGTCACCCAATCGAAAACAGCCTCACGAGTCGGCAGCTCCGGTTTTCCCAACTCACGCACCTGATAGTACCATACACTATGATACTCTCCCCATTTTCCAAATCCTGAACCACTTACAAACTGTACTTTGTCGGGATCATTAAAATCCTTAGCCAAAGCCCTGATAAATTTCTCATAATATTTCTGGAAAATAGGATCATCCGGATAGGGAGACCATACTTTTACTGAACCTGTTTGTGTTTCATATCCTTTCGCGCCAGCCTCTTTTACAAAATTCGGAGTAAAATTATAGTGCTTATCACGGCTATCCACCACAAAAGTAAAGGCCAATTTCATATTTCTTTGCTTAGCTCCCTCTATCAACATCTTCAGTCGCTTAGCCGAAGGGGTATCACAATCGGAGTTCCATGCATATTTTCCTTCTTCAGGATTAAAATCAGCCCAGGCACCACGAAGGTATAAGGTATTTGCATAATCAGAGACCTTTACAGTGCCTTCAGATGACGGAAAATTATCATAATCCTGCCAGAATGTGGAAGATAAACCATCACCAATACCCGCATATAATACCCATCCGGAAAGAGGATTATGCAAAATGATATTTCGATTCTGCTTTACCGTGACAATGCTGTTTCCAGGAATAGAAGTATCTTCTACCAAACCATCATCACCATTACCACCTCCTTCTTCATCATTATCACTGCCGCAAGCGACTAATGATATAGCCATAGAAAAAATAAGCCCACAACTTATTTTTCTCAAACTGCACATATTTTGAAAATTAATCTTCATACCTATAGCTCTTATTTTTTTATGCTTACTTTCGACAATTTTAACCAGCCCGAATCCAATATATCCCCTTTGGCGGCAATGTCCAGCCCTATGAGATCTTTATTACTCCGGTCAACCAGGCCCACAGCCCAAACATAAGTACCCGTTTCAACTTTGGACATATCCGGCTCAAATACATATTCAGCGGGACTTCCTTTTATCCACTTGGATAAATCTGTATTCGTATCCACAAATGTATATCGCACCTCATTCGTTTCAGAATCGAGCAAAGCGAAAGCTACTTTATATTTTTGATTCCATTGCGGAATATTAGTAGGACAGTACCCCCATCCCATATTGTTCCAGCAATGTTTAATAGTCGGAGTTGTTTTTTTAGAGACTTCTAACGGTAAAGAGATCTCACTGGGGTAGAGCCTATATCCGCCTTCCCGAAGGAATCGGCGTACTAAATCAAAAGCATCTTTAAACCAAGACTCTGTATCGCCAAAACGGAAATCCATCATATTGACATGTGCCTCTTTGCTGTCATCAAACTCACCGCGTCTTACGTCCTCGTGTGAATCCTTGCGATATCCTCTAGGATCCTGCCAATAACTATGTGATTTGACAATCCAGCCACCTTCCATAATAATGGGGCAGATATTACGATATTTTTTTGCGAACCTACGCTCCCAACTGCCATAATAGGTTGTCATGCCAAATGCATCATGACGCAATGAATATCCTTTCTTGATTGCTTCTTCCAACATTTCTTCACTGTCAGCAGCAAAATGTTCATCATCTACCCAATCTTTTCCCGCACCAATCCATCTATGGTAGTTAATTACTACTGGAACTTTATCAAAAGCTTGAGAATATATATCTGTCACCCAATCAAAAACTGCTTTCTTTGGAGTATCATCACCTGTTGAATAAATCATTGTATGATATTCTCCCCATTTCCCAAGTCCGAATCCATCTATAAATTCAACTTTCGAAGGATCGTTGAAATCTTTAGCCAGGGCCTTCACAAATTTAGTATAGTACTTCTGAAAAACTGAATCGTCAGAATAAGGTGACCATTTACCTTTATTCATAAATCCTTTTGCACCGGCATCTTTTACAAATTGAGGAGTAAATTCTGTTCTCTTATCACGACTGTCAACTACAACACGAAATGCCAAACGCATATTCCGCTGATAAGCTCCTTCAATATATGCTCTTAAATTAGAATCTATTTTCCAACCATATACATCTTCCTGTGGATTAAAATCTGTCCAACTAGCGCGAATATAAAGCGTATGAGCATAATCTGTCACACTAACATTGTGTCCCAGTTCAGGAATATACATATGGTCATACTGTGCCCAAAAATCCGCAGCATCCACTCCCATACTTGCATAGAGCACCCATCCTGTAAGCGGGTTATGAAGAATACGCAAAGAATCAGGCTGAATCGTAACTATGTTATTCTCCGGTAGTTCCTTATCAAATGAAACGGCTGAAATCTCGTCTCCGAAAACAGGAGATAAAAGGAACATAAACAGACAAAGAGACACAATTACTCTATAATAACTAATCTTTCTTATAACCATACTACTAATTGTTTTTTTTAAAGAGTGCTATATCATTGTTCTCTTTATTCATATAAAAATCACGAGATTGATATAGCACTCTTAATTTTATCCTGCTTGATTATCTCTTATCAAAGAAGACTGTCAGTTCTTTAATATCTAATTCTATGTAATTAACTCCTACAGGTACACTAAAGAAGGCATAGCGGTTGTGAGATTGCCCTCCGACTACAGTCTGTTTCTGATTGTAGTCACTCTCTGCAATATCAAGGCAACCGTCATAAGATCCTCTGATGGCATCTGCTGTTGAGCCAAAGGTATAGCAACCTGCACTTTGCGGTCCGACTTTAAAGTTCAATCCACCCGGATGTGCATTTCCATCTTTGTCTTTAATGGAGTTCTTTCTGGGTAACTCCGCTCCTTTGTATATAAACAAATAAGGATTTGCCAAACTAGGTGTCATAGAATGAGCCATAGTGAATCCTGTATCACCAGTGCCATCTTTAGCCCATCCATCGTATGGTCCCCAAATAAAGACTCTTTCGATAGTGGTAGTCACCGTATTATTGTTCCATGTCCACGAAACAACCATTGGTTTAGGATCTGTTTCGGGGGAGTAAATCGTAACCTTTTTAGTATTTATATTAATCACAACACGATAGACACCTGCAGTCTTAATATTCCAATGATAAGCAAGTGCAGCTGCTTCCGGGCTCATTGTCGAGATATTCATTGCTGTACCATCTGTAAAATCGCCCGATTCTTCGGGAGCAATAGCCATATCTTTCTGTCCATTAAACAAGATCGGGAAATAAATAGTACCAGGTTGCAGTTCTGCATGGAACGCATATTGATTTTCATCTTCTATCGTGCGAGTCATCTCTACATCTGCGCTAACACAAGTTCCGGCAATATAGATTTTATCAGCTTCTATAAAATTACTAGCCAAACCTATAGTAACGGTACGTGTTTCAAAATCTACCACTACACGATACTGCCCATCTTCAGGAATCACCCAATATCCAGCATTATCTGTTCCCTTAATTTTAGCTTCCATTGCTCCATCAGTAATCTGTTGTTCTGCAGTAACTGGTGAAATGGCATTAATCTTATTTTCATCTTTCCAAACAATCGGGAAGTGAAGGTTACCTGCCTTCAAGTCACAAATGGAAACATAACGCTTCGGCTGACTTTCCATTGGCAAGATTTCAATATCTTCACCATTAACAGCTGTGCCTGACATATAAAGATGGTCTGCAACAAAGGTCTTTTCAGAATACATCTTTACTTTTATAGTAACTGTAGAAACTTCCGGTTTTACAAACTTTGGGCCTTCTATAGAACCGATAATACGGGCTTGTAACTTTACTAAATCACCAGGATGCTGCTTCCACTTTGACACCAATAAACTTTGCAATTCTTTATGAGTATAACTTTTAGAAAAATCATCATCAATATACTCTCTTATCATTGTGTTTGTTCCAAAACTGTTATTTTCCAGATCCATTTTATAAAGATAGGAGATATAATAGTCAGAGCCTATTGGATCAGCTTCCGTCCAGTTTAACGTCAATGCAACCTCATCCGGGGTATCTTCCTTGAGTTCTATTTCATAATCAGAAGGAGTCAGGACTAAACTTGTACGATTATCGAGCAAATCAGTAGTATCGTCATCATCATTACATGCTACCATGAAACACGAAGCAAGTGTCAGGAAGAAGAACCGTAAAAGGTTCTTCTTAAATATATATCCGTTTTTCATATCTATATTCAATATATTAATATTATAACTATTTATTGGTTTCCGACGGTCCAGTCAGGAGTTTGTACCAAATTCCAATTCTTATCAATATCGTCCTGTGGAATAGGCCACCAATAGCTTATAAATTTACGTGTCTGATATACTGTACGAGTATAATATTTATTTCTATAGTCCGCATCGGATACTTTAATATAAGCATTCATGCCATAAAAATCACCATCCAATACTTTCTCGGCTAATTTCCAGCGACGCAGATCATTAAAACGAAGTCCAGATTCACAATTCAATTCCACACGCCTTTCTTGACGAATTAACTCGCGCATTTCTACAGGATCTGATGGGGCTGTTATCTTGCCTTCTTCAGCTGAAACACTATATTCGGGAATACCCGCACGCTCACGAATCAAATTGACATATTTCAGAATCTCTTTTTGATTAGCAGTATAAGTGCCCTTCTCAATGCTATATTCATTTAACGCCTCAGCATAACTTAAATAGATCTCTGCCAAACGACATAATGCACCATGACGGTTTTTATAATCTCCACTGCCTTCTTTGGGATTTGCAGATGGGTCTACTCTCTTACGTACCAGATAGCCGCTCCATGGAGCGTCATGAGAGGGACCACCGTCTTTACCATCCATATAAAAGTCAGTATTTCTCTTACCACCAATATGCCATTGTTCGTTATGCAGTACTGAAATATAAAAACGAGGCTCGCGATCACAATACATTTTATATGTATTGGCGTCTACAACTACATTTTCATCTTTATTACGATCTCCTTCTGAAGACCCATACTGCCACTTTGTAGAATAAGTCTCTTTTTGCGTACTAAAGCCTGTCTCTGAATAATTAGCATCTGGATTAACTTTAGGAGAGCCATCCGAATTATAGCCTATAATAGGTCTTTGACCGTTTCTCATGAAAAAAGCATCAACCAAAGATTGAGTTATTCCGATCGCTCCCACGCCATTAATACCCAAACCACGTGGGATACAGTTTTTATCATACCATCCACCGGAATCCATTGTACGAACAAACAGTAATTCTCTGTTGGCTTCATTCCATCTCTTCATCACTGCATTTTGATAAGAAAGAAAAGGATCAATATCACCGTTATCCAAATATTCATAATGCAAATGATAGCCAGATGCTTCCGCCTCATCTATAACCAGTTTACAAGCATCCACTGCCCTTTTCCATCGTTCCGGATCATGTGTAGAATTAAAGATAGGGGTTCCATCAATGTTTTTTATATTCGCCAATGCAGGATTACCATTCACCAAGTCACTTGCAGCAAATAATAAGATACGCGCACGCATTGCCAAGCACCCGACAGAAGTTACACGACCATATTTCTTATCTTCAGTTTGAGTGGCAGGTAATTGTTTTGAGGCTTCCAACATTTCTTGATCCGCCCAATCAATTACATTATAAAACGGCTCTTGTTTCAACATCAAATCATCAGCCGAAGTACTTTCACTAGCCTCGCGAATAATGGGAACTGAACCATAAGCTATAGCCATCATAGAATTATAATAAGCTATAAAGAAACGACATTCAGCTTTCATAAAGTCCACTTCTTCAGCCGGTACAGCCTCCAGCGGGTGAGCATGTTTGATAAACAAATAAGCGGAACGGATATATTTAGGATAAGTATTCCAATAAGTAATTACTCCGGGATTGTCTGCTGTCCAGTTACCTTTTTGATATTGAATGGCTTTAAATCCTTGCGCTTCCCAACCAACCGAAGGAATCAGTTCATCAGCTATGGCATCCGGACCATCATAAGTATAATATTCAGGCAGGCCGCGATAAACATATGCCAGCCAACGTTCCATATTCTTTTTATTCTCAAATACTGATTCTAAGTCCAACTGGTCATCCGGTTGCTTATCCAGATAATCAGAACAAGAAGAAAAAGCAAATGTCGTAATAATACTTAATACTATAAATTTTAATATGCTATTTTTCATATGCCCTATTATTAGAATTTAATTTCAAAACCTGCAGATAACGATTTCATAATTGGGTACGCAGCCCCTGTAGTATTCTCGACTTCCGGATCCCACAAATCAAATTTTGAGAATGTTAAAAGATTTGTTCCTCTCACGAAAAGACGAATGCCTGATATAACTGTAGTATTTCTCCACAAATTCTTTGGTAAAGAATAACCAAGTTCAATGTTTTTTAAACGTAAAAAACTCATATTCCGCAGCCACCACGTAGAGGATTGGTTATTATTACTATTTATACCATCATCCAAACGCGGATAAAATACGTTCTGACTTGGGTTGTCTACAGTCCAACGATCATTTGCATTAGTAAACATATTGCCTGTCACTCCTCTATTGGCACCCGGAATAATACTTGATCCTAATATATTCCAACTACGACCTATGCCTTGGAAGAGAGCTCCAAAATCTAAATTCTTATATTTCATATTCAGTCCAAAGCCATATACTATCTCCGGATCTTTTGTTCCTCCGATTGGAGATTTATCAAATACGTCCACTTTACCATCACCATTGACATCTCTGTATCTGATATCCCCCGGACGTAATTTACCTACAAAACTTTGAGTCGGAATTCCTTCTTTCAGTTTACCTGTACTTACGTCTTCAAAGTCGTCTGCCGTAAACAAACCTTCTGCTATATAGCCAGTTAATTGCCCTACCGGATGCCCTGTTTCAGCACGGTTAGTACCAACTACTGCACTAGGTTCATCCTTTTCTGTTATTTCATTATGAGCATAGGTAAATGTTCCCATTAAGCTGACAAATAAATCCTTGCCAAACTGTTTATTAACATTTAAAGAAACTTCTACACCCTGATTAGTCACTTTTCCAAAATTCTTCCAAGGCTGCTTCATAAATCCAGCTGTCATTGGAACAGACTCACGTGGCATAAATATATCTTTACGGCGTTCATCGAAATAGTCTAATTGCAAATCAATCATACCATTCAGGAAACCTAGCTCAACCCCCAAATTCATCTTATTAACAATCTCCCATGTCAAATCTTGTACTGCAAACTCGCCTTCTGCCATACCAGTTAAGCCATAACTGCTATCCAATCCCCATTTATACATGTTTAATGTCTCATAGTCATCGGTAATTGTAGAGAGGTATGCAAAACGGCGTCCACCTAAATTAGCATTACCTACCTGACCATAGGATGCACGCAATTTCAATTTAGATATGACTTTACGCAATGGTTGCATAAATGCCTCTTCCGATACAATCCAACCAATGGCTCCTGAAGGGAAAAAGCCATAACGCTTGCCTTTGGCAAAATTTTCAGAACCATTATAGCCAAAATTAAATTCACCTACATACTTACCCGAATAGGTATAAGATGCACGTCCTGCCAATCCCTGATTACGGTAAGGCAACTTGCTTCCATCATCATAATTACGACGATTAAACAATAACATTGCAGCAACGGAATGTTTCTCGGCGAATGTACGGTCATAAGACAAAGTAGCTTCCATATATACGCTCTTATTTCCATAATCACCGCTTTTTGAGTAATCCAGGAAATTAGTACCATTGGATTTTGATGCTATAATCAAATTACCTTCATCATCACGTCCTGTAGCAGGCACATAATAATCCGGTGTCTTTCCACGAGAAACAGTACCCGAAGAAAACCTGTCAAATGAGAATGTTCCTTTTACTTTCAATCCCGGAAGCAGGAATTTCAAATCTTGTTCTACAGAAAACAGTGTTTCAATCTTACTGTCGCTTTTTCTTTTATATCCACTTTGAGTAGCCCATGACCAAACGTTTGGCTCCTCTGTTGTCGGTATCTGCCCACTGGAATATTGTGCAGGGAAAGCATGAGGAACAGCAACGAACGCTTTCTGGAAAATTTGAGATATATCTTTCGTTGTAGAATTTCTATCTTGCAAATATCCACCAATATTAAAACGTAATTGCGTAGTAGGACTTAATTTCAAATCCACATTAGAACGAACGTTATAACGTTGCAATTTAATAGTAGGATCCCAATCATAACTTTTATCACGTTTCAAAATACCACGTTCATTATACGCAGCAGCAACAAAAGAATAACGTAATGTCTCTGTACCACCAGAAATATCTACTGTTACACGCTGATTCGAAGCATAATCATTTGCAATTGCATCCATCCAATTCACGTCCGGATATAAATCAGGATCATACCCTGCACGAGTTTTTGCAATACGATCTGTATATTTAGGCTGTTGTCCTGTATCCATCAAGATATCATCCAGAACCTGCATATAATCTGCCGCACCCAAATACTCGGGAAGTTTAACTGGCTGTGTAGCTGCAAATTCAGCCTTTACAGTCACACGAGGTTTACCAACTTGTCCGCGTTTTGTATTAATTAAAATAACACCATTAGCTCCCCGCACTCCATAAACAGCACTTGCAGCAGCATCTTTCAACACAGAAAAAGATTCTATCTCTTCAGGATCAATATTATTCAAATCGCGTTCTATACCATCAATCAAAACCAATGGGTTTTGTCCGGCATCCTGGAATGTACTAATACCACGAATCCAGAAAGAAGAGTTATCATACCCCGGTTCACCAGAACGTTGCACAGCTAATACACCGGCAACTGTACCTGCCAGATTATTACTTATTGAACGAGTAGTAGAAACCTTTAACTTAGCAGGTTCAATCGTTGTGATAGAACCAACAACAGACTCTTTCTTTTGTGCGCCATAGGCAACTACTACAACCTCATCTAATTGACCAACATCTTCTACCATTTGTACATTAACAACCTTCCGGTTATTAACAACCTCTTCTTTAGGAACAAAACCAATATAACGGAAAGAAAGCACAGATTTTCTTTCAGGAACAATAATACTATAATTACCATTCATGTCTGTCAACGCATGTACTGTAGAATCATTTTTCAAAATGATTGTTACACCAATCAAAGGCTCACCTTTTTCATCTGAAACGTTACCTGTTACCTTAATACCCTTTTGTTGTGCAGTTTGTTGTACTTTAGGAGCTTCTGGCACCGAAATAGTAATTTGTCTTCCCGACATCTTATAATTCAGTCCTGTCTCTGAGAACAACTCTTTTAATACAGCATCTATTTTCTTATTGGAAACTGAAATGGAGACTTTGTTATTCA
>USSR01000130.1 GCA_900557355.1 uncultured Bacteroides sp. | reverse complement strand
ATTTATCTCCATGGGAGGCACCATCCGTCGTCTGGTAGAGCAAAAGCATGATGTACACGTGGCTTACGAAACCTCCGGTAACATTGCCGTAGGCGACGAAGAAGTAATCCGTTTTCTGCACTTTATCAACGGTTTCAATCAAATCTTCAATAACAGCGAAGACAAAGTGATTACCGACAAGTATGCAGAGATCCGTAAGTTCCTGAAAGAGAAAAAAGACGGTGACATCGACACACGCGATATTCTTACCATTAAAGGTTTGATACGTCGTGGTGAAGCACGCACCGCCTGTACATACAATAACATCCCACTGGATCATTGTCATTTCCTTGATCTGCCGTTCTATGAAACCGGTCGTATTCAGAAAGGTCCGCTGACTGAAGCTGATGTGGAAATCGTACGTAACCTGTTGCGTGAAGTGAAACCTCACCAAATATTCGTTGCCGGCGACCTTGCCGACCCGCACGGCACACACCGTGTCTGCACCGATGCCGTATTTGCAGCTATCGACCTGGAAAAAGAAGAAGGTGCAAAATGGCTGAAAGACTGCCGCATCTGGATGTATCGCGGTGCATGGGCTGAATGGGAAATTGAGAACATTGAAATGGCAGTGCCTATCAGTCCTGAAGAACTCCGCGCCAAACGCAATTCTATCCTGAAACACCAGTCTCAGATGGAAAGTGCACCGTTCTTGGGCAACGACGAACGTCTGTTCTGGCAACGCAGCGAAGACCGTAACCGTGGTACTGCTGCATTGTATGATAGCCTTGGTCTGGCATCTTACGAAGCAATGGAGGCGTTTGTGGAATATATTCCGTTGTAAATCACTAACAAAGAAATAAAGAAAAAAAGGTTGCAGTGTTTTATCACTGCAACCTTTTTTTCATTTAACATTCTCATCAGCTTCATTTTCGTGTGATCTCTATCTCACCAAGATTTTCTTCATTACCATGACTCATTCAACAGATTATTCGGAGAATATGGCAACAGTTCCCTTATATTCGCCTTCAGGCAATTTGATTTCTCTCTTGTCTCCATTAAATGTCACCTCCATAAATACTTCTGTCTGAGTTGGATCCGAAGCATATACCTTCCACCCCTTCTTATAAGTATGCAGAATAAAAAGCCCCTTTTTATTGCTTTCAAACTTTAGTTTACCGGACAAGGAAATACTTCCGGCTTCATACAATGCAAGTAAATATGTATCTTGATCCAGTTGGACAGCCTGACATTGACTAGTATTACTGATTATTTTGAATGAAGATAAATCAACGCGTTGTACTTGCTTAGGAGTGGTAGCCGGCAATATTATGTACTGATATGAATCATTTTGTGGAAGAATCCCATGATCTATATAGATAGTAAATACATCTTTTGTCTGCAATTCACTTTTAGGATATATCTTCATGATATCATTCCAGAAATTCGTACGATGTTCAGAAAACATACGCCCTTTACCTTCCAGTAAAATATATCCGGTCTGACGATGAAAGAAGCGCTGGGGATTCTCACAAGAAAAATTCAAATCCTTCACAACCTCCCACTTCCCTTTATGCAGATGTAGTAAATCATCTCTCAGCACAGCCTGCTCTACAGAAGTATTCACCTGATAACTGCTATCCGAACGAATGCCCGCTCCTAAACACAAGATATAATCCGGTGTAAAAATCCATGTTTTTCTAGCATAAAGCCCATCCCTTACTAAATCCATCGAGGTAAGACCAATAACGCCATCATTCACATTTCCTACGAACGAACCTTTATTTTGCTTTTCAAGCCATCCCATCACATGGACAGCCTTATCTTCTTGATAGCAAGTTACACCAGGCACTTTACGCCAATCCCAACAAGGAAATACATCCGTATACTCATCACCATCCACATAAGTATAGAGAGCACCGTCTGCCAGATAATACCCCTTTACATTATCAGTGCCCGACTCTGTACCAATCACCCTGTCCGATGCCATCCTCACAGATGCCATCCAAGTGGGACAACGATGGATTGTCATATCTGATTTCCAGAAATGATACTGCCCTAACAACGAAGTTGGAGTATTACCAAGGTTTTCATCAATCAAGAGCTGATAGGTATTACTGTCTTTACTATTCACCTGCGCCAACATATTGGCAGAGAACAAACTCGAAAAAGCTTTGTTTCGCTGTGCCTGCTTGTAAAGCTGTCTTCCGAGATTATTTACATCCATCTTGTTTTTCCACAGAATTCTCCGTACACCTTCATTAGTATAGTTAGTTATAATCTGAAAACGCTCCTCATCCAATGCCAACGAAGTGTCATCAAGAATATATGCCCAGAAACTCATAGTAGCCAAATAAGCTGCACCATAATTCCCGACCTGCTGTTGAGGTCCATGTTGATGAAAACTATAATCAACCTTAATTCCTTCTGATTTACCATAAGCCATCTTGATCTCATCGTTTATAGCATTCCTTGCTTTCCACACTAGTTGAAGGTCATTCAGCAACAAACCTTTCACCAACACATTGCCGGCTAACCAAACCTTATTTTGAGCTGTCATCCCTATCTTTGCCTGACTCATCACTTCTATAGCGTGTTTCTTTTCTTCCGTCGACAATTGATCTTCAAATAAGATAAACACAGCTCCCAGTACTTTAGGTATACCAATTTCATTATACCACCAATTGGCAGCTATCGGCTTCATTCGAAACCAATAGCCTATGGCTTTATGGATAGCCTCTGCAACCTCAGCCGATTTATAAAAATCATGCTCCGGATTACTATAAACTTTAGTCAGCTCAAGCACACGGGCTGCATGGATCCGCGGAAGCCAGCTGGCAGCCTTGCTATTAGTAAAATCAAGGTCACTCCAACTACCCTCCTCACTCAAGTCTGATAATAATTGACGAACGTACCCGACTTCTATCGGGCAACGTTCCATCAATTCTACAACCATCTGATCACCGACGATCTTTTCATGCGAAGTCTGACACATCAGCCGTATTAGCTGCTGTTCTGATTTGTTTTTATACAATATACTTTCTATATACTTCTGCCTGATGATTGATAAATCATCGGCTTTCAATCCCAAAGTAAAAATGAAAATGAAAAGTAAAAGTACAAAAACATAGCGTATCATATGTGATGCCATTTATTTCTCTATAAGTTCAAATTCTGTAACTTTCAAATTATCCGAACTGTTCCCGACAAAAAGTTTAAAGCTACCCGGCTCTGTTACGAACTGTCTATCTGCATTAAAGAACCCCAGTTCCTGTTCTGACAGAGTAAATTCAATCTTCCGGGTTTCTCCGGGTAACAATTCTATTTGCCGGATTCCACACAATTCAAGAACCGGACGGGTCACGGAACTGGCAACGTCCTGCAAATAAAGCTGGACGGTTTCTTTGCCCGTATACTTTCCCGTATTCTTAACAAAAGTAGTCACGACCACTGACTCTCCTGACCTATATTCTTTTTTTGATATCACAGGAGCAGCAATTTCAAAAGTTGTATAGCTCAAACCATATCCGAATGCATAGGCAGGTTTCACACTCTCATCCATATAACCGCTTACCCACGGATTGTTTGGTGTCCAAGCACGACCTGTACTTTTATGATTGTAATATATCGGACACTGACCTACATGACGGGGAAATGTCATTGGCAATTTACCAGACGGATTATAGCTACCAGTAAGCACATCTGCTATAGAATTACCAGCTTCCGTACCTAACCACCAAGTCACAAGAATGGCATCGGTATAAGGTTCCATATCGGAGAAAATCAACGGACGGCCACCCATAACCAAAGTTACAACAGGTTTCCCGGCCTTTTCCTTTATTTGTTTCACCATCAACTGCTGATTGGCATTGACACTAATATCAACTTTCGATTTCGCTTCTCCGGAATCTATGGCACGCTCTCCTACCGATACAATAAGCACATCATAACCAGAAAGATCCGGTAATGGTTTCAATTCATTCGTTTCCAAATCATAACCTTCTATATAGGTAACCTTAGCCTTGGAAAAAGCAGCTTTCAAACCATCAAAAACAGAAATCACCTCTTCTGCCTTGCCAATGGCAGACCAATTCCCCAGCATATCCTTATTAGCCTTATTCAAGGGACCGATTAAAGCTATATTACGTACGGTTGACGCAATAGGCAGAACATTCTGATTTTTCAGCAGGACGATTGAACCGGCTCCAGCTTCACGGGCTACTTTCCTGTGAACCGCATTCACTTTCTTGTCTCCGATTTCCTTCTCACGATAATTATAACGATAAGGGTCATCAAACAAGCCCAATTCGAATTTTACCGTTAAGATACGTTTTACAGCATCATCAATCAAAGTAATGTCTACAGCGCCCTCTTTCACTAAATCTACCAGATGCCTGGCATAAGTCATAGAATGCATATCCATGTCACAACCTGCAATAGCAGCCAGACGTCCTGCATCTTTATTGTCTTTTGCCATCCGGTGTTTGGCAATCTCACTAACAGAACCCCAGTCACTGACTACAAAGCCTGTGAATCCCCATTCTCCCTTCAAAACATCCCTTAAAAGAGGCTTATGGGCCGTTGCAGGAATACCGTTTATCTCATTAAAAGCATTCATAAAAGTGCCCACTCCGGCTTCTACTGCAGCCCGGAATGGTGGTAAATATACTTGTTGAAGTGTATGTTCCGAGATATCAGCTTCGGCATAATCTTTACCTGCTACCGCCGCTCCATAAGCAGCAAAATGCTTCGCACAAGCAAGCACAGTGTTTCTATCATTATAATTGGTACCCTGAAAACCTTCTACACGAGCCTTTGCCACCTGACTACCATACCAAGGGTCTTCACCGGCTCCTTCCATCGAACGCCCCCAACGGGCATCCCTGGAGATATCAACCATGGGAGCAAACGTCCAGTGAATCCCATGGGCAGAAGTCTCCGCCGCCGCCACACTGGCTGTTTTTTTTATCAATTCCAGATTAAAACTGGCAGCTTCAGCCATCGGTATCGGGAAAATAGTCCTCATCCCATGTACAACATCCAAACCAAAAATCAACGGAATCCTCAAACGGGACTGCATAGCCAAATCCTGATATTGCCTTGCACGCTCTACAGTCAATATATTAAAAATAGAACCTACCTCACCACGTTTGATTTCTTCCGTATGATTACGACTGTCAAGAGAAGGTCCGGTCAGAAGCTTATTATTGGAATACTGAATCATTTGCCCGACTTTTTCTTCCAAAGTCATAAGATTCAGTACAGAATCTACTTGATGGGTATAATCCTTCTTCCTTGTCTGAGCAGACAAGGAAGTTGCCATAATCCCTAGAATTATTGCACACAAAAGACTATTCTTTTTCATATTATCACTTATTATTATAGAATTCTTTCATCACATACCAAGCCTTTTTCCTGAATCCCTGATCAGAAATAAGCCCTTTCCGGTTCCAACCTTCCTGATTCGTAGGATGAAAACGATACGGAGAACGGAAATCAAATAGTATCCAAGGAGAAATACCAGCCAGATTTTCCACACGGCTGAACATCTCCAAATTATCTCTGAACAGCTTTTCCTGATATTCTTCGCTCCATGAACTTGTTAAAGTAGAATCTCCCGATTGCCCGTAAAGGGCTTCACCACCAAATTCAGAGAAAATCAACGGTTTACCGAGAGCCACATTCCAACGTACTTCCGAAGGATCTGACGGCCAGGCATGGTACCACCCCATATATTTATTAATCGACACCACATCCAACTCTTCGATAAAAGAATCATTCATTTCAAAAGCCTTCGTTTCAGGATTCAGCTTCGGCAAATCGAAAGCTGCTGTTATCAGACGAGTAGTATCCATCTCGTGACAGTGTTCGACAAGACTCTTCAGAAAGGCATTGCGGGCTTCGGAAGGAGCTGTTTCATTGGCAACTCCCCAGAAGGTCAAGGCACACCTGTTCCTGTCACGCATAACCATTTCCGTATACATTTTTTGCGCCTTCATACGCGTCTCGGCATTTTTAAAATCAATTCCTTGCCAAATAGGAATTTCTTCCCACAACATAATACCCATCTTTTCAGCTAGACGAACGATATATTCATTTTGTGGATAATGCGCTAGACGCACTAAATTAGCACCCAACTCCTTTGCTTCAGAAAGTAATGCTACAGCATCCTGCTCTGAAAATGCTCTTCCCTGGCGTTGCGCTATCTCTTCATGGAAACTGATTCCTTTCATAAAGACCGGAGTATCATTCAAATAAATCTTCGTCCCTTTCACACTAAGATTACGAAAACCTATATTCTCTTTCACATGGTCCGTTGCAGTGGAAACTGTGACTTGGTAAAGTTTAGGTTTTTGGGGCGACCAACGTTCCAGTTTCTTAGCACAGAAAGATATTTTCGCCATTCCTTGTCCGTCAGTCTGCACTTCAGATGCGATTTTCAGTTCAGGAATTTCAATTCTCACTTTCTGGCCCGCTTTCTGCTCTGACAGTTGTAAGGTTGCATGAATATAATCTGGCTTGTATCTATCCAGTTGTATAAAGTAATTGCTGATATATACTTTAGGAGTACGTACTCACACCACATCACGTGTGATACCGCCATAATTCCACCAGTCAAATGACAGCGCAGGAATTGCATCTACCGTCCGAGTATTATTCACTTCCACAGCCAGAAAGTTTTCTCCTGCTTTTACCAAATCAGTGATATTGAACTGAAACGGCGTAAATCCACCTTCATGACTACCTATCTCTTTTCCATTCAGATAGACCCGGCAACGGTAACTCACAGCTCCAAAGTAGAGAAACAGGTTCTCATCCTGATTTTTACTCACCTCAAATTTACGGGCATACCACACCGTACCTTCATAATATTTAAGTTCTGGAAGCTGCGAATTCCAGTCGGAAGGCACATTCAAACGTAGCCCTCCTTCGAACTCATACTCTTTAAAATCAGCCTTATTTCTTAAAGGTCTGTTCTTATAGATAGAGGTTCGCCGACCTTGCTGATAAGGATCAATAATAGCATTCCACTTCCCATTCAAAAAAGTGTATTGTCTACCATATACATTCGTCAGTAACTCCTGAGCACCAACGTACTGGCCATTACAGATCGTTATCAGAAATAAAATCCAACCTAAAAATTTCTCCTTCATAAGTATTTCTCTATTACTTTTTATAAATTTTCATTGCACATCCGCCCCCTTCTGCCAAATTCACCGTTAGCTTACGATTTTGGGGAACAAAGATAACAGACTTCCGATAATCAGAAGCTATCTTATCTGCATTTATACCATCTTTATAAAGTTCAATTGTCCATTCCCCTTCACCCAGAAATGAAAAATCAAATTCCATTGTACGCTTTTTCCAATTAGTCAGCGCTCCCACATACCAAACATCTCCTTTACGACGAGCCATTGAGATATATTCTCCTATTTTTCCATTCAAGGCTTTTGTTTCATCCCATACTGTCGGAATATCTGAAATATAAGAGGTACACTCAGATTCACGTTCATAGAGAACAGGACTATCACACAACATGGATAGCGGAGCTTCGAATATTACATATTCAGCCAGCTGGCGGCAACGAGTTCCCATACTCATAGGTTCTTCATTAACAGCGCGAAAATTACGTTTATTGCCATTTTTCATTGCACCTTGGGTATAATCTACAGGTCCCGCTATCATACGAATAAAAGGCATAGTCACATCATAGGTAACCTGATCCACCTTCTCACTGCCAGAGAACTTCAACTGCTCCAAGCCATGTACGCCTTCAAAATTAATCACATTCGGATAAGTACGATTCATTCCTGTCGGTTTATAAGTGCCATGATAATCTAACATTAAATGGTATTTTGCAGCTATCTCAGCCCCACGATAGTGAAAATCAACCATTGCCTGGTCGTCACGGTCCATGAAGTCTACCTTGAAGCCCTTAATGCCCAATTCTGAATAATGCTTGCAGATTCTTTCCAAATCACGTTCAAAAGCATAGTAACCGGCCCACAAGATCAGCCCTACATGTTTAGAATCAGCATAAGCAACCAACTCTTTCAAATCTATTTCCGGCACAACCTGAAATAAATCAGCTTTTAGATTTACGGCCCAGCCCTCATCCAAAATCACGTACTCAATACCATGCTTAGAAGCAAAATCAATATATGCTTTATAGGTAACATTGTTCACACCAGCCTTGAAATCTACACCGGACAACCCGCAACTGTTCCACCATTCCCAAGCCACCTTTCCAGGTTTAATCCATGAAGTATCTTCCAATCGGGAGGGAGCAGCCAGTTTATAAACCATATCATTATCAAGGAGTTCTTTATCATCAGAAGATACAATAGCAATGCGCCAGGGAAAACTTCGTCTGCCGGAGCACTTCGCAATATAATCTTCTCTTGCAGTAACCAGCTTTTGCAATTTATTATGTCCACCTTGTATCGTTTCTTTCGGATACGGAGCAAAAACACCTTTCAAAGAATTAGACTGATTCGCATTGCGAACAAACATGCCGGGATAACTCTCCACGTCTGATTCTGCAATACAAAGCTTCTTTCCATCTTTCAATTCCACAACAACCGGAGTAAAAGCCAATTGATTAGTACCCATTTCACTTAGATTGACATGTGTATAGACATTCTCAAAAGAATTGAAGAACTGGGCTTCCACCTTTTTATTCTTTCCTCCTCTCACATAAGGAATATACGTCATATAATCATCGTCAAAATTAAATGTAGCTTCTTCAGCTATTACATTAAAAGGTTTATTCTCCGTAACGATGAAGCGATATGCAACTCCTTCATCATAGGCTCTGAATTCTAATTGGAATCCGTCCCTGAAAGTAAGAGACAGCTCATTACAACGATTTCTTATCTCACTCCGTTTGTAGATGGCAGTAGTGATATTCTCATCAACCACACGCCTACGTACATTCTTGACTTTAGACTTCACGCCTAATATTTTATTATTGCTTAATGACATAGAAATAGGCGAAGAGACAATAATCGCAGTATTTTCATGTTTTAAGGAATAACAAATTTTATCACCGGCTTCGATACTTAATTCAAGCTTACCATTCGGTGACTTTAACTGATATTGTTTCTGAGCTATACTAAAACTCAGGAATGCACTCAGAAATGTAAGTGTCAGACAAAATCTTCTCATAAATCTATTTATTGGTTTTAAGTGATATTTTGATTAATATTAAATTAAATAATACGTCACAAATATAGACATTTACTGAAATCAGGTTTGTGTTTATGTATGAAATCATCGGGAACGTTTGCAAATTCAATATTACATTAAAAAGCTATATATAAGATATTTATCTAAAATATGAAATACGAAATCGTTTCCAATAATTTCATCTGTATACCTATTGTATATGTTATAGTATTCACTTATTTTCGCACAAAAACAATTCACTATGAAACATTTATTATTTATTTTTCTATTTGTTTCTTTAAGCGTACAAGCTAAAGTTACATTACCAGCCATCTATTCTGATGGAATGGTACTACAAAGGAACCAACCTATTCGTATATGGGGGCAGGCTGATCCAAAGGAAAAAATACAAATCTTATTCGCAGAGCAAAAACAAACAGCAAAAGCCGATGGCAAGGGATACTGGGAAGTGAATCTGAAAGCTCTGGAAGCTGGCGGCCCCTACCAACTGCAAATCATCGGAAAAGAAAACCAAATAAGTATCAAGGATATTCTTATCGGAGATGTATGGTTATGTAGCGGACAATCTAACATGCAATGGGTAGTAAATAACGTCACTAATGCGGAAGTGGAGAAAAAGAATGCCAATTATCCGCAAATCCGAACTTTAAACATACCTCGCCGCATGGAATTATCCCCTAAAGATACAATCAGCGCAACATGGCTCGTATGTTCACCTGAAAACGTAGGCCGTTTCTCCGGAGTTGCTTATTTCTTTGCTAAAAAGGTTTATGAGGAAACAAACATACCTATTGGTATTATAAATTCATCATGGGGCGGTACAATCGTGGAAACCTGGACAAGTCTGGAAGCTTTCAATACACTGCCACAAAAACGACTCGATCGATATAACAAAAATGAGAAACTATTCCCCCCTACAGAATACCTTACACGAAAAAATAAGGAAGCAAAGCGTAATGATTATCCATCATTGGTATACAATGCAATGATCCATCCGCTGCTATCCTTCTCCATTAAGGGAGTTCTCTGGTATCAGGGAGAAAATAATGTAGGAAATGCAGAACCTTATACCGATTGGCTCACATGTATGATTGGAGATTGGCGTAACCGCTGGAATTCAGAATTACCGTTTTATATCATCCAGCTTCCCAACTTCGATTCTATCAACAAGAAACCACTTTGGGCGGAAATGCGAGATGCTCAAAGTAAAGTTCTGGCAGTTCCTGGAACCCATCTCATCGTAACCAGTGACTTGGGAGACCCCTATGACCTTCATCCCCGCAACAAACAAGAGGTAGGTATGAGAGCAGCATTACAAGCGTTACATTACGAGTACGGGTATTCAGATATTGTCAGTGAAAGCCCCATGTTTGAACGCATGGAAATCAATGGTGACAAAGTCATAATTACATTCAAAAATACAGGTTCCAGTTTAGAAATACGTAGCCGATATGGATGTCTGCAAGGTTTTGCCATCGCAGGAGAAGACAAAAAATTCCACTGGGCGCTGGGAGAACTCAAAGATAACCGAATTGTTATTTGGAGTCCGAAAGTCCCTAATCCTGTTGCCGTACGCTATAACTGGGAAAATAATCCGGACGGAAATCTTTATAATAAGGACGGCTTACCGGCTTGCCTGTTCCGTACAGATAATTGGTAAGCATTATCTATTTCACATCGCTAAAGAATCAAATGATATTATCTTTTTAACAGAACTGCTCCTAAGGTTTCGTATCTGACTTTTTGGGGCAGTTTAAAATTGTGAGGTGCAGTTTATTTAGACGATCTTGTTATCCCTGAATATACATTTCCAAATCTTTGCAATCGACTCTGTAAACGAATAAATTAAGTGTTCTTATACTTCTCCTTATATACTTTAGGAGAAACACCATAAACACTCTTAAAATAATCACCAAAATGATTATAACTGCCAAATCCTGTTTGATAAGCAATTTCCGTTGCTGTCTGTTGAGAAGTACGAAGCATTTCAGCAGCACATTCCAAACGGATATTACGAATCAACTCTGCCGGAGAAAGATTAGTAATAGCCTTTACCTTACGATATAACTTAGCCCTGCTCACTCCCATTTCCTTACATAACATTTCCACATCCAACTCAGGATTAGAAAGGTGTGTTTTCACTACTGCTTCATATTGTTCAGCAAAAGATTTATCTGCAGGTTCCAACTCAATACCTACACTCTTTAAAGAGAGTTGTTTTCCATAAATCTCCTTCAATTTCTTCCGACCGCTCAGAATATTATTAATACGGACTATCAGGGTAGAGACTTTGAAAGGTTTCACAAGATAGTCATCTGCACCGGCCTGGAAGCCTTCTTCAACATATATCGTCATGGATTTTGCAGTCAGCAATATGACAGGAAGATGGCAAAGAGAAGGGTTCTCTTTAATATACGTACATAATTCCATGCCATCCATTTCAGGCATCATGACATCACTCACTACTAATGACACATTTTTTTTGCCTAATACCTCCAGTGCTTCACGTCCATTCTGAGCTGTAACAACTTTAAAGTTTCTCGACAATTCTTTCTGAAGATAAGTCAGAATTTCAATATTATCATCTACCAACAAAATCGTCTCAGAAATCGAAGTAACTTTAAAAGAAGAAGCATCGTCTACTGCATCTTCACGATCATCCAATGTGTCTTGAACCGCCACTTCATAACATTTATCATATCTCCACGGCAAATCAATAGAAAAACAAGTACCATGCGGTTCCCTGCGTCTGACCGATATAGTTCCCTGATGTTTTTCTACAATAGCTCTTGCTATGGTCAGGCCGACTCCACTACCTCCCATCTGTCCATGCAAATCCTGATGAGACAGTGCAAAAGGCTTGAATATCTTGTTTATATCCTCATTGGATATGCCGACTCCGGTGTCTTTCACTTCAACATGTATTTGCGGTTTCTCTCCTTCAATCAGGGAAACAGCCAAAATGACAGTTCCCCCCTCCGGAGTAAACTTCAGAGCATTGGATAATAAATTAAAAAACACTTTCTCTAATGCGTCCTTATCAAATGTAGCTAATATAGGCGTCTCTGGTAGAGAAAGCTGCAATGCTATATCTCTTTGCCGGGCAGTAACCTGAAAAGAGTAGTAAATCTCCTGAATAAAATCATTAAAATTAAAAGAAGATAGTTCCAGTTCCCCATTCCCATTCTCTATCTTCCTCAAATCCATCAGGTCATTTACCAACGTAAGTAATCGTTTGGCATTACGACGGATTAACAGCAAGTCTTCTTTTACTCCGGAAACATGTATTATCTTTTTCTGTATCTCGTCCAAAGGATTCAAAATCAAAGTTAACGGAGTCCTGAATTCATGCGCCACTTGCGTAAAAAAAGTCTGCAATTCCCGGTTAAACTCCTCAGATTTATCCTTTTCTATTTGTTTGAGATACAGTTCGTGCTCTAACCGTTGTTTCCTTTGCTTATAGGCAATATAGCGTTGCAATATGTAGAAAATAATAGCAGCATAAATAACAAATGCCCACCAACGCGCCCATAAAGGGGGAAGCACTTCAATTTTCAAATGAGTTTCCGGTCCTATCGTTCCATCATTATTAAGTGCTTTGATCCTTAAAAGGTAGTTACCGGGAGCAAGATTACTATAGAATACTTCACGACGATTAGA
>USSR01000129.1 GCA_900557355.1 uncultured Bacteroides sp. | reverse complement strand
CGATTCTGTACATGTCCGGCAGAGGGACGGTTGTTCTGCCAGCCTCCTTCCAGTTGCAGTGTGTTATTCTTGTTCTTTCCAACAATTTGATAATGAATATCTCCCCAGTCTGATGCATGCATGACATGCAGATATCCCCCCTTGGGAGCCTTCCACTTCTTTATCCTGCACCCTGAAGTGGCTTGAGCTGAGGTACCGTTAAACCTGACTGCAGTAGAGTCAAAATTGGGGTATCGGGCCATTGGACGATAGCTGCCATTGACAAATAGCTGATCCATTATCGCCGATTCCTTAACAGAGGATTTCATGATATTTTTCTTATAATGTTCCCAGTTGGGATGAAGAGTTACTCCGCTTGTAATAATTACTTTTTCTTCAGGATATGCACAAATCGTAAGTTGCTTTTCTCCATTTCCATCTTCGGAAGTTAAAACGAGTGGTTGTTCTAACCGATATACACCTTCACGCAGGTAAATGGTTGTAATTCCATTTTGCTTGCGTGACTCTTGCTTCGCTTTTTCTATACTTAGAAAGGGAGAATCGATGTCTCCTTTTCCTGTATCTTTTCCATTGGGAGACACAAAATATTGCGCCTGTGAGTATGCGTAATTTGTTCTGACAAAGCATAACAGAAACAAATAAATGATGATTTTCCTTCCCATTTTAGTATTGCTTTACCGTTTTACCCTTCACTCTTGTAGCTGACATTTCAGTGTTTTCTTTTTGCCATTTATTTTCACTTCAAGTTCTACGCTGTTTCTTGTTTTTTCTTGAAACTTAGCTGAAATATCAACTTTCTTATTTATATCTTTGACTGGATATATTACAGTTATATAACTCACTGTTTCTTCACTTGTTTTTTCAACATTAAAGGCAAAGGCAGGGCGCTTAGTGCGATGGCGATAGGATGTGGAATACCACCCTTCTTCCTCTTCCATCTTTACTTCTTTATTTGCGAAGCACTGCAACACTACATTGCTATTGCCCTCGTAGGCGGTAGCTAATTTTTTATTTTGAGAATCAATGTTTACTTTTCCGTCACAGAGTTGATAGTGCAGATTTATGGTTCCTTGCGCTGTGCCTATAGCCTCATCTACAATAACGAAGTAAGAAGCATCTATAAAAAAGATGAAACGACGATGCTTAAGTTCCTTATAGCTTGGATTCTCTGTTACCAGTACTTGTATATCACCATCTGCTTTCCACTGCTTGGTTACGGACTGCGTAGTCTCTAAATCCTTGTTGTTTAACGTCAGTGTGTTATGTACGGCTGTCTGTCGGAACCAATTACGGAGTTTCGCTACTTCTTTGTCACCGCCATATACGTATGAGCCTGAATCCGGAAACAGGTTCTTGCCGTTAAACCACAGTTCGAAAGTGCCATTATCGGGTTGACAATGCCATTCTCCCTTTGGACCGGCTTTTATCATCATTATTGTGGCATCTTTATTCCACCCGTTACGAAATGTAAAGAAACCGGACGTTAGGAAGCCTTTCGATAAATTATCCGGTGCTTTGCCTTCCTTCCCCAGTGTAGCAAAATAGCGTATTTGTTCATTGTCAGGGAATAATTTAGTCCAATTCCGGAATCTGTCCCGTGTGTTTTTCCGGCTGGCATCGCTGAAGCACGGGTACGTATAATCAGGGAAATTAAGATTCAGAAAAAATACAATCATATTCTCTACAGTCTTGATATATGATTGTGGAAATTCATTGTGAAATCCATTGGACTCTGCCATGAACAATGCTTTTTGAAATATATCGGCACAAGCGGCATGGTAGCCCAAGTCTAGCTCATACTGACCTCCATCCTCATATACTTGTTTTTCTATTTCCCTATTCAGAATCTTGATACCACTTTCTCTCCATGAAACAGCTTCTTTAAATTCGGGGAAGAAGACACCTGCATAAATCATGCGTTGCGCTTCGAATAATAGATGGTTTCCTTCCGCTGAATAGTTATGAAGCACATGAAAGGCGTGACGCCGGTAGTTCACGAGAAACTCCGTCAGAAAGTCCGCCGTAAATGAAGGTGATGAAAGAAAGAGTGTAAATTGATTGATTTGGTCTGCCAGACGGTGGCTTGTCTCTAATGGACGCCAGGCAAATCGCACATTCTCTGCCACATCTTTGGTTTTACTATGGCTCAGTATCTCATACTCTTGTGCATCAATTTCGAGTAAGGGATTCTTTCGAACCCAGTCTCTATATTGATAGACCCATTCTTTGGCATATTTTTCGTCTTTACTTAAATAATATGCTTTTCCCATGGGAATAAACCACTTATGGCGGTGCAATTGCCAGCGCAGTTCATTATCTTTCACCGGCCAGTATTGCCAATTGATGTCTTTCCCATAATTGAAGGGCCGGTAACCATCATGTACATAAAATGTATGTTCCAATGCTTCGTCTGCCCATTCTTGCTCTTGTTTGCTGATGCTAATACTATCGAGGTTAATGGTAGGATTAATTATGCTTTTGCGATTCTGATAATATTTTAGAAGAGCTTTTGCAGCATCTTCCTCGTTCCCTTCATGATATAGTCGGTTTACCTCTTCCAATCCCGGGTAGTTTAAATCCAGCAAAGTAAATGCATCTTCGTTCAATGATTGTGCCCATACCGTATTAGTAAAAAGATATAGATAAAAGCAGAGTATTATTGTTGGCAGCTTTTTCATATTTATATATGAAGTTAGTATTTATAATGAATATACCTATTTTCTTATGAGATGAAAGAGAGAGAGGAATAAATTGAGTATAATACTGCAAAGTATTCCTCTCATAGATTTTCATAAAAGCATCAAAAAGGATTAGCTTATTTTTCTCCTATTGGGAAAAAATATTTTTCCTATTGGAGAAATAATAAAGCCTGTTATACCACTTTATTTTTTAAACGTTACTTAATAGCCCGGATTCTGTTTCAATAGCGGGTTAGAAGTCATTTCTTGCTCCGGAATCGGGAATAAGTAACAATCTTTTGTAAATTGAAGTGCTGTACTGGAAAATGCTGGCCAACCATCACGCCCTTGTGTCCAGTAATCCTTCAGTTCACTAACCAGAATATCCCAACGTGCCATATCAAACATCATGTGTCCCCACTCGAAACCTAACTCACGGAAACGTTCTTGTTGCAGATATTTCATTAGATTTTCTTTATTACCGGCAATATCTACGCCTTGAATAGTACCGATTTGTTCAACAGAAGGCATATTGACTCTATTTCTTACTCTATTGATTAATGAAACGGCTTTGGGCAAATCATTTTCATGAATACAAGTTTCTGCATATAGTAAAAGGACGTCTGCATAGCGCATCACAATCATATTCATTGGGCTGTAGCCACTTTTTCCTCCGAGTTTCCCAACGATGTATTTTACTACGCAATGATTGCTGGTTTTAGAATATCTGCTCTTGAAGTTTGCATTGTCTTGCCCTGTCTTCTGTATAAACTCTTCAACGGCAGGTGAATCCTCATACCAAACTGTATATTTCAAACGGGGATCTCTGATTTCGTAAGGTGCAGTGGCATTAAATTGCGGATCCTTTGACTCATAGTTGTAATTGAATACAGGACCGGGAGTCGCATCTGTACGGTCAATATATGTGCTGGCTACTTTATACCCATTAAGAGTCTCAAATAAGTCACAGTAGTATTCAGTTGGTTCCAGATAACCAAATCCTCCTTTGAAATTCATATTCGCTTCGGCGGGCGGATTTATAAAGTCCATGAAGCGGTTCATGGCATATTGTCCCGTGGCAGTGGGGCGGGATGGATCATATTGAATTTCATAAATGGATTCTATTCCATTTTCACCGTCTGGCCAGAATTGATCATAATAGTGAGGAGTTAAGTCATAATCAGCATCCTGCACATCAACCAATGCTGCAAATTCCTTTTTTGCGTCTGTCCATCTTTCTTCATATACGTACACTTTCCCTAAAAATGCTTGGGCGGCACCTTTTGAAGCACGTCCCAGGTTGGCTGTGCCACGATATTCTTTAACAGAGGGCAGCAATTGTTTTGCCTTCTCAAAATCTGCAATAATCTGAGTGATGACTTCTGACTTTGGAGTTCTGGGCTTTAAAACTTGGTCATAACTAACCTGCGGTTCTGTGAATAGGGGTATATCTCCAAATAGAGTAACCAAGGTGAAATAAGCATATCCACGTATAAAGTAAGCTTCTCCCAATGTTCTGTCGAACACCTGCTGGCTAACGTTAGCGGGCTTTTCCGTATTAGTGAGAATATTATTGGCGCATGCGATTCCTTTGTACATATTCTGCCAACATTGGCGGGTGAAATCCAGGCTGGAAGAAACCATCGGGAGACGTCCGTTGTATGGATTGAATACACCGCAACGACTGGTTGCCGTTTCTCCTGCAAAAGGAGTAATTCCATCAATCATCGGAAAGAATTCTGAGGGATATCCGGTCATGACCGAATACATACCATTGGCTGCTGCTGCAAAATCATCGTCAGTTTTGAAGAACGTTCCTGCAGTCAATTGATTCTGAGGATAAGTTGTCAGGAAGTCTTCGCAAGAAGACAAGAGCATACTTGTTATTATCCCTATTATTAAATATATCTTTTTCATATTTCTCTATGTTTTATGTTTGGAGATGATTTACATTAAAATTTCAATGAAAGTCCCATTGATACAGATTTACTTACCGGATAGTATCTCACAGTGCCATCCTGTTGGGTACTGGTGGTTTCCGGGTCGAATCCTACGTATTTTGTAAACAAGAAGGGGTTTACCGCATTGAAGAAAATGCGCAGGTTACTAATCCTCATCTTCTGTGTGAAACTTTGGGGTAAAGTATAACCTATCTGAATATTCTTTATACGGAAGAAACTGGTATTCTGCATTACTTTTTTATGACCTTCCGGGGCATTGGTACCGAGCCCTGCCATTGCAGGATATTTACCGGAAACAGTTACATTGCCATCTTCGCCAACAATAGTACGATTGTCGAAATATTCTTTATAAATATTGCAGAACCTGGGGCTTATTCCGCCATAGCTGTTATCATAGTAGAGACATTTTTTTGATTCTCCACTCGTGGCTATAGAAAGGTCGATACCTTGCCATTCTGCCGTTAGATTAATTCCATATACTAATTTGGGGTCACGGCTACCAAGGAAGGTTTTATCTTCTGTATCTATTTTGTCATCTCCGTTGGTATTTTGGATGATATAGTTACCCGGACGAATGTCACCATTCGGTTTTACGCTGTTATTGACTTCATCCCAGTTTTGATAAATGCCTATTGTCTTATAGCCAAAATAAGAATTGATAGGATATCCTTCTTTAATCCAAAGGTCATTTTCTATTTGGAATGGAGCTACCCCTCCCATATTTGTCACTTCATTTTTATTGTGTGCAAGGTTGATGGATATGCCATAATGGAATTTTTTAATATTGTCGTTCCAACTTGCACTGATTTCCCATCCGCGATTCATCACCTCACCGACATTAATGACGGGGCCATTTAAATATCCTGTAGAATAAGGAATGGTAGCGGTAAACAACATATCATTTGTACGTTTGTCATACCAGTCAAATGTAAAATTCAGCCTGTTGTCCAATACTGTTGCATCAATACCTACATTGGTAGTGGTAGTACTTTCCCATTTGATATCCTTATTGCTCATGTCTGTCTGGTAATAAGCCGGATATATCGCATTAGGGGCTCCTAAAGGATAACGGTCGGTCAGTTTGTAACTACTTACCCATGCAAATGACTTGATATTGGCATTTCCCAAAGTACCATAGCCTATTCTTAGCTTTAAATTGTTCAGCCAGGAAATCTTTTTCATGAACTCTTCCTCACTGATGCGCCACCCGATTGATACAGAAGGGAATGTACCCCATTGGTTGCCCGGTGCAAATACTGACGAACCATCTCTTCGGATATTGGCCTGGAAGAGATATTTACCCATATAGTCATAATTCACTTGTCCGAAAAGAGAAACTACGGAATTTTCTGCCATACTGCCATTTAAATAATCAATGGTGTTACCTGCATCAATTACACGCAACTCATTACCGGGAAAGCCTGTTTTCTTACCGGAAAGATTCCCTGATTTAGCTTTCTCCGCTGTAAATCCGGCAAGTACTCCTAAAGTATGCTTTTTTGCAAATATTCTGTTGTAAGTAAACAACTCTTGTATCTCCCATTTCTGACTATCTGAATAGTTGCTGATAGCTTCAGCATTAGCTTCTGTGTCATAAATGCTTTCAGGAGTTTCATAATCATACACTGTATAACTGGATTTCCAATAGTTCTTTTTGCTCCATATATACTGTTGATTATAAACAGATTTAAATTTCAGTCCTTTGAGGATTTCCCATTCCAGGAAAAAGTTTGCTCGAGTGGTAAAGGTGTTACCTTCAATCAGTCTTACGTAGTTTGGGTCGCTGAGGTACATCATGGACAAAGGCATAGCCTGCCCTGCATCATACTGTCCGGAGAGACTACGAAGTGGAAGTCCGTATGAACCATCAGGCATATATTGTGGAACGCTTGGATGCATGAGTAAAGCGTTTTTAGAATAATGATAGATATCCTCACGGCTATCAGTATTGGCGATACTGGCTTCTATATTGACTCCTATTTTAAATTTCTTGTTGAAGGCATAATCAAAATTTGAACGGAAATTAAAACGGTCATAATCTGTCAGGTGGATGACCCCTTCTTGCTTGATATATCCGGCTGAAATAGCATATTTTGCCTTCTCGGTACCGCCTTTCATGGAAAGATAGTAGTTTTGTATGGGAGCATCATTCTTATAAGCATAATCCCACCAGTTGAATCCTTTGCCGAGGGTCTCAGGCGCATGATTGCCACTCCAGGGCAGAGTCTGATTGCTCCATGCGGCTTCTTCGTTCTGTTTTATTGCCATTTCTGTAGCATTCAGCACATCTGGCATGTGAGAAACGCTTTGCCATCCATATTCAGCGGAAACTTCTACCTGCATAGCTCCTGTTTTCCCCCTTTTAGTGGTGATGAGGATAACGCCATTGGCGGCTTTTGAACCGTAAATAGCTGCTGATGCCGCATCTTTCAGTACGGAAATGGTTTCGATATCCCTCATGGCAATGTTGTCTAATGTTCCCTCAAAGCCATCAACGATAACCAATGGTTGTGTTCCTGACATGACTGAGCCTATACCTCGCACTTGGATGTTGGATGCAGATCCGGGAGCACCATCTCCTGCTGTGATTTGTACACCTGGTAGTTTCCCTTGTAATGCTTGTGCGGAACTGGTTGCTGTGATTTTAGTCAATTCTTCACCATTAACGGAAGATATGGCACCGGTTAAGTTCACCTTCTTCTGTGCAATATATCCTGTTACGACTACCTCATCCAGTATTTCTGTATCTTCTTTTAAAATGACAGAGATTTCATTTTTCCCTTCTACAGATATTTCTTGTGTAATATATCCGATGAATGAAATGACGAGAACTCCTTTTTGAGGTGCATCAAAACTAAATTTGCCATTTATGTCGGTAATAGCTCCAATTGTCGTCCCTTTGATAGAAACATTGGCACCGGTTATAGGGCCTTGACTGTCTTTTACAACACCTGAGATTCTTCTGTTTTGCAAGATATTCTCAATAGAGTTCCGCTCTGTTAATGCTGCTGACACATCATTTGCCTTAGTTTGTCCTGGGAGGCAACAAGCGCAAGTTAGTAACGAAAGCATGAGCATTCGTTTTGTGTAAAATCTTCTCTTGTTCATAATTTTTTTAGTGTTAGTTTATGTATTAGAAATTAGTGTTATTTCTTATTGTGCCTTATTGAAACGGAAAACCAAGGATTCTTCTTTTATTCCTTTGGGTAGAGTGATTCTTGTTTTTCCGTTTCTACAGGTATATTTCATCTGCTTTCCGTTTTGCAGCAGCGTGATTTTACCGGTGGGGATATTGCCTTCCCATTCGATGTATGCGGGGAGTTTTTCATTTTCAGGGAGTGCGTAAATTGCATATAACGTTTTTCCGTTTTTATTGGCTGTAAACCAGGTGTTCCCGAAATGATAGTTAGGTGTTGTACGTGTATCATAGATGGCTGTACCATTCTTATGGAGCCATTCGCCAACTTTTTCTAAGCGTTGGTATACGATGTCATCGATATTGCCTTCTCCATCAGGACCTACATTCAATAGAAGGCATCCCCCTTTGGCAACCACTTCTGCCAGAGTGTTTATTACCCATTCTGAAGTTTTGTATTTTGGATTAGGATTCCATCCCCAGGTATTACTGAATGTTATGCAACTTTCCCATGGGAAATTCTGCTGTTCTTGCGGAATTGCTTGTTCTGGAGTTTGGTAATTCTCATTTCTACCGGGAATGGTTCTGTCAACAGTAATTAATCCGGGTTGTTTTTTGCGGGCATTCTGTATTATTTCATCTAACTTAATATCTTGTTGAGGTTTTCTTACCCATCCGCCGTCTAGCCAAAGAATATCGATTTTACCGTAGTCAGACATTAACTCATCAATCTGATTGGCAGTATATTCTTGATATTTAGCCCATTTTTCAGGGTATTTCTTAAGGTCGTAATTGGGATTGCGCGTAGGGGTTGCAAAAAACGGATCCCAATAATTTTCATTGTGCCAGTCCGGTTTTGAGAAATAAGCTCCAATCATGAAGTCTGATTTGCGAAAAGCTTCAAAGACATGGTAGGTAATATTGCTGTATTTTCCTTTCTTATACGGCCCTTTGGTAACGGTATAATCTGTATATTTGGAGTCGAACATACAGAAACCGTCATGATGTTTGGTAGTGAATATCAGATATCTGAATCCTACTTTCTTCATAAATGTAGCCCATTCGGTTGGCTCAAAACGGCTTGGTTTGAAGGATTCGGATAATCCCCAATACCATTTCTTAAATTCACAATAGGTACTTCCCGGAAGTGCTTCTCTGCGACGATCTGTAAACCATCGGTCTTCTGAACACAATGCCCATGATTCTGCAATGCCGGGAACTGAATATATTCCCCAATGAAACATAATGCCAAATTTTGCATCTTGCCACTTTTCTATCTTCTCTAATACGGATGGATCTGTGGGCCATTCGTATTCTTTGGAGGTTTCGTGAATAAAAGTTTGCTCTTTAGTGACCAAATTGTTTTGACCATTCACAATAAGTGATAAACTGATCCCGGTTAATAAGGTTAATAGTTTTTTCATTGTCTCGTTTAAATGGAGTTATTATTAATGTTTTTCATTATTCCTGCTTTTTTGTTTGATGTAAAGGTAGGGGTTGTTTTTTTATATTCGCTTTGCTCTTGTAGAAACGACTTGAGGTATTGTATAGAATGCTTTTATTTTTGTTGAAGTAGCTTTCGTTTTTGTGTAATATATACTTAAATAGCCTGTTTACAGGCTATTTAAGTGGAAATATGAAGTGGATTTTCAATTTCTTTTTTAGGTTTGGCTATGATTGCTTTTGCCGTTTTTTCCATATTCTGATGGCAGGCAACCAAAATATTTCTTGAAACTTGTAGCAAAGTAGGAAGGTACGTAACCAACCATGCTACTAATTTCAGACACTGTATATTTCCCTTCTTTTAGCAATTTGCAAGCATAATTGAATCGCATCTTGCGAATAAATTCATTGGTCGATTCACCAGTCAATGCCTTCATTTTAAGGTGAAGGTTGGAACGACTCATACACATCTCATGGGCGAATTCGTCTGTTGTAAATTCGGCATCATCCATGTGCTTTTCCATAACTTCAACCGCCTTTTTTAATAAATCTTCGTCTAATGGGTTGAGTGCTATTTTTTCGGGCTCGATTTCTAAAGATTTGGAGTAATATTCTATAGCGCGGTGCCGTGTTCGGAATAAATTCTTTATTTTAGTCGTAATCATAACTAACGAAAACGGTTTGGGGATATAGTCATCTGCTCCTACTTGTAAACCTTCCAATTGCTCTTTAAAATCAGTCTTAGCAGAAAGAATAATGACGAGGATATGGCAAGTGCGCAAATTTTGTTTAATGAGTTTACATAGTTGTATTCCATCCATGACGGGCATCATTATATCGGTCAAAACAAGGTCTACTTCTTGTTCTTTTATTATAGCTATTGCTTCTTCTCCATTTTGAGCTTTTAGGATTTGGTAATTTTTACCTAACTCGTCGCTCAAGTATTGTAGAATATCGATATTGTCCTCCACGATCAATATGCTTTCTTTATTATTTTTATTTGTCTCAGTTATGTCTTCTTTTTCTTGTATGTCTCCTGTCTCTGTAATGTACATATCTTGATTGTTGGTTGTATGAACTTCAGTTTCTTGTTCTGTGGCTTTTTCTTCAGGTTTATAGACAGACTCGTCTGTTGGTAAAAATACAGAAAAGACACTCCCAACACCCTCTTGGCTTTCCAGTTCAATCCTTCCATGATGCAAATCTACTAATCGCTGTACTAAGGATAAGCCAATACCGCTGCCCAGATGTTCGTTATCTACTTGGTAGAAACGTTCAAAAATTCGTTCTTGTTTGTCGTTAGGTATACCACTTCCAGTGTCTTTCACCTGAAGTAATAACATATCATTCTCCTCTTTCAGTGTTATAATGATGCTTTTTCCTTCCCCAGTGTATTTAAAAGCATTGGAAAGCAGATTGTTGGTTATCAGTTCCAGATAGCTGGGGTCACAGAGGATGTTTTGTCCTTCTACTTCAGAGTAGAAGTTATAGTCTATTTTTTTATATTGAGCCATTTTCTGGTAAAAGAGAAAACTCTCTTCAATAGTTTGGTGAATAATATTGTATTTAACTTTAAGGTTAAATACGCCTAATTCAGCACGTCGGTAATCCATTAGTTGGTTTACTAGGTGCAGCAATCGATTCGTGTTTCGTTGTATATGTTCTAGCTGTTTATGTATCCAGCGGTCGCTCACCTTATCCATAATTTCTTGTAGAGGAGCAAGGATTAGGGTGAGTGGAGTACGTAACTCGTGTGAGATGTTGATAAAGAAACGTAGCTTCATTTCGTTTACTTCCTTTTGTTTCTCTTTGTCCATGCGTTCCATTTGGAGTTGCATCTTCATATTTTTTCGCATCCAGAAATATCGAAAGATGAAAGTGAAAATCATTATAAGAACAAATCCCAATAGTAAGATAGCCCACCATGTTTTATACCATACAGGTAGAATTATAATTTCCAGTTCGGTTGGTTTCTCATTCCATTTTCCGTTGTTGTTGGACGCTTTGACAAGAAAGCGATAAGTGCCGTGTGGCAGATTTGAGTAGGAGGCTGTACGCAAAATATCTGAGTAATACCATTCTTTATCGTATCCATCCAATTTGTATGCAAATGTGTTATGATTGCCGGAAATATAATTTGAAACAACGAATTCCAGCGAAAACACTGATTGGGCAGCTGTTAATGTAATGCTTTCCGTGATATTGATATTTTTTTGTAGTATACCGGAATCGTCACCGGGAAGGACTGTTTTATTGAAAAGTCGTAATCGCTTGATGACAACCGGTGGAGTATAGGGGTTATCCATTAATTGATCTGGATGAAAAGTAGTAATACCGTTAATTCCTCCGAAATACATTTCTCCATTTTCAGTATGGCAGAAAGAATTATTAGTGAATTGGTTACTCTGCAATCCGTCGTTATCTGTATAATTCCTGATTTTTTCTGTTTGCGGTTGGAAGCGACTCAATCCTTTGTTAGTACTTATCCAGAGTTCTCCATAAGAGTCTTCCAGAACCCCGTGCACTATATTGTTGGGAAGTCCGTTGGCTGTAGTGTATTGCTTGAATTCTTTCTTATTTATATCATAACGGTATAGACCACTTCGGGTACTTATCCAAAAAAGACCATTGTGAGATTCGTATATACTGTTGATAAAATTATGATTGACCGAAGAACCTTCAGGCAATAATAAAATACTCTTTAGCTCGTCTCCGATTTCAATATAGGTACTAATCCCTTTTTCACCGCAGAGCCACAAGCGCTGTTCACTGTCGCGGAAAATAGTAGTAATATGATTCGTCTTTATTGCCTTTTTGTCTTGGTCAGTGGCATAAGTTATGAATGTCTTCTTATGTGGATTAAAGCGTACAATAGAATCAAGTGTACTTATCCAAAGGTCTCCGTTGTTGGCTGGCACTATGGAATATGCGTGTTTTATATTGGAATTGTACGTTTCAATGCGTTTGGAATGGCGGTGCAGGATACTAATCCCTCCGGCATGTGTACCAATATAAACTAAATTTTTAGTTTCGTCTATATAGATTGTTTTTATATCATTTGATCCTAATCCTTCTTTTTGAGTGTAATGGGTAAAGGTGTTTGTTTCTTTGTTGTAGTGGTTCACTCCTCCGCCGTTAGTACCTATCCATAGCCCTTTTTGTTTATCTTCTATGATGCATGTGATTACATTATCGTTTAGCGAGTTCCGTTCAGACATATATCGTATGTTTTGGAAACAACTTTTGAGAGGGTGATAGTAGTTCAGACCTCCAAAGTAAGTGCCAACCCACATGCCTCCCTGAGAGTCCATAAAGATACTTCGAACGGAGGTTTGTGATAAACTTGTTTGTTTTTGCAGATCTCGGTCATAGGTGGTGAAAGTATCTTTTTCTTCGTTGTAAATATTGAGCGCGGTAAAAGTTCCTACCCATAATTGATTCTGCTGATCAGTGGCAAGTACACGTACATAATCAGAACTGAGTTGATGTTCTCCTCTTTTACGATATATGTTGGTTGCTAATGTCTGTGGATTGATGCGGAAAAGTCCTTTACCTTCTGTTGCTACCCATAGACGAGTAGAAGATTGTTGCAAAATAGCTAATATTTCCGTTCCTCTTAGTTGTGGAATAGGAAAAGATTTTA
>USSR01000128.1 GCA_900557355.1 uncultured Bacteroides sp. | reverse complement strand
CAAAAGAAACTGAATATGTTTTTGCGTTGGATGATTCGTCGGGATTCGGAGGTCGATTTGGGGATTTGGGAAAGTTTTGATCGCAGAGATTTGATTGTTCCTTTAGATACACATGTATGCCGGGTAGCACATTATTTCAAGTTGACGGATACGGAAACTTTTTCTCTGAAAAATGCCCGTCAGATAACGACTGCATTGGCAGAGGTCTTTCCGGATGATCCTTGCCTGGGCGATTTTGCTCTGTTCGGCTTGGGGGTGAATGGGGAGATTTAAATAGATAAACTAATAGTACTGATTTTTCCGGCTATTATCGAAAATATAGTGTTTTCTTAAGTTATTTCGATTATAACCGGAAAAGTCGATATTAAACCAACTTTATTCGATTATAATCGAAAAACTGGAGAACTGTTAGAACGTTGTTATCTTGTTTGTGAAATCCCTCCAACCATTTGCGTTCTTATATTTTTCCACAGATTCGGCAGGAACACGAATGACGGTAATATCATCCGGAAATCCGTACCATACTTTTTCAAATACCTGCGGAGGTGTTGTCCCTTCTACCTTTACTTCTTTAATACCTGTATTATTGAAAGCCGAAAAATTAATCTGTGTGACGTTTGCCGGAATGGTTAATTGGGTCACTTTCCTATTACCACCCAGTAATCCCTGTCCCAATATCCGAATACTTTCAGGTATTTCGAAGCGAGCCAATTTCGGACATCCTTCAAGACAATAGGGGTGGATCATAGCTTCGGGGTCATCATTGAAAGTACTCCCGTAGGTGGTCACTTCCGCCAATTCCGGGCAGTAGTAAAAAGCCCTGCTTGCTATGTTTGTAACACCGTTGGGTAACTTCACTGTCGTAATACCACTTTCCCGGAATGCTTCCTGACCAATGGTGCTTACATTCTCCGGAATCTCGATGGTTTTCAATTGAGAGGTCTTGAGGAATGCCTGCGATCCGATTTCTTTTAGTGTCACGGGTAACAACACTTCTTCAATACCTGCATATACAAATGTACTGGCAGGAAGTTTAGTGATTTTAGTCTTGCTTAGATCTGCTTTTTTCAGGTTGTAGCAATAATAGAAGATGTCTTCTTTAAGCTGCTCCAAGGTTGATGGAAACACAATTTCCTGGACGGTTGAATTGAAGAAAGCCATATCTCCAATCGATTTTAGTCCTTCATTGAGTACTACCTTTGCTATTTGGCTATTCCTAAAGGCGTCTTTAGGAATTGATTTCACACTATTAGGGAGTATGATTTCATTGTATCCTTTCAATATTTCCGTCAATACTCCGTTTTCTACACGGACAGGAGAAATGTGCACGGAGAAGCTTTTCTGTTTTCCTTCTATTGTTATGGTTACTTCCTGTTTATCGACAGGGACAGATGATGAGAAACCACTGATCTGTTCCGAGGTAACCTTTACGGGGCGTTGTTTCCCGTCATCATACTTGCCTGTCACGTTAAGGCCGGTTAAGTCTATATTCTCTCCTAATGCATAAATTGTTTTTGCGGGCAATTGTTCTATGGAGAAATCTTCAAGTGAAGCCCCTATGGGTTCAACAGGATTTGCTGCCGAAGGTGAATCTTTCTTGTATTCGTCATTTTCGGTGCTGCAACTTAGTAATATTGCTCCCAGAACCATTTGCAGGCAAAGTGTTGTAATTATATAAAGTCTAGTTTGCTTCATGTGATAAAGGCTTAGTTAGGGAATTGGGTTAAACGTATTTCTACTTTTACGGCTTTTCCGGCTTCTACGGTTTTGCCGGAAGACCATATCTGATAGTTGTCAGGGCCGCCCCCTTCTTGTACCACAAATGTCAGGAACCGTTGCGACTGCGTTGCAAACCATTCCTCTCGTGGCAGTACAAAGGTGGCCATACCACTTTCATTTGTCTGTATGATTGCAGTTGGCAAAGTTAAATTATCTTTTTCAAAAACCTTATAATCCTTTTCATTATACATTTTTACGGGAACGCCCGTTGCAATTTTTCCATTCTCATCATAAACGGATACCACTACTTTTGCTTCTTTCATTTCTTCGTTTCCTTTTTCGCATGCTACCATGAAAAGCATGGCGCTTAATAGAATAACAATATTCTTCATAATCTTTTCTTTTTTCTAATTTTTCGAATGCAAAAGTAATAAGATTGCATCAAATTCGGGTTGTGATGCAATCTCGCAAATCTAACAATTTGATTTAAAGTGTATTGATATTCAATGGATTATGAAAGATGTATTCTAAGATTTCTAACACAGGTCTAACACCTATCCGAAAAGTGCTAAAAACAACTCTTTATTGGCCGTTTCTGCCGATTTGATACGTGATTTGAGCCGGGACTTGCGAGCATATACATTAGCTACCGTATCTTTCATAAACAAACTGATTACTTGTGGCGAGAAACCTACAAAAATATAACAAAGCAGTCGTATGTCAGCTTCTTTCATTGACGGAAAATCATTCCGCAACTTCTCCATTGCATTATCATGGCAGGTATTTACGATAAGTTCCAGTTCTTGGAACATTGCATTGTTCTCTGCAAAATCGGTGATAATCTGTTTCACTTCGTGGAACATGGCCGCTTGTTGTGATGCGGTATTCTCACGTTCATAGTAAGTCTTTCCCAGTTTGTCAATGATGTCAAAACGTGAAGCTACCAAACCTTTTAAATGGCTTTCCGCATTGCGCTGTCCTTCCATGTGTTCTGTCAGGGTTTTGTATTGGGTGTTGGCTTCTTCCGCTAATAGCAGGTAGCGGTCGGTACGTTCGCGTTGCAGGCGCAGGCGTTGACGGATGATGTAGTATGCTACTCCTATTATTAGAAAAATAATACTTGCTACGGCAATTTCCCAGGTAGTACGGTTCTTCATCCGGTATTCGGCGAATTTGGAGCGTTCCTTGAAATAGTCACGTTCCACCATACCGGCGGAGAATTGCATATTCGAGCGTGTCAGCGAGTCAGTCAGATAGATATAATGATGTATCTTCTCGGTTGCTTTCTCGAAGTTTCTGGCCTGCGCTTCAATCCGATAAGCGGTGTATTGCAGGTCTGCCATGTCACGTATATCGGTGGAATGTGTTTCTGCAAGAGCCAGATAGTAGCGTGCGCTGTCTATACGGTTTTTCAGTAGATTCACATCTACTAATGTATGATATCCGTATAGTGTATCTTGCCGGGCAGAAAGTTCGATACGTTGCAGCAGGTCATGGGGAATTTGTTTCTTGCCTGACACCACATAGAGAGAAGCAAGATTGGTAAGGCTAGCTTTGGCTAACTTATCGTACTTGTGTTCATCGGCCAGAATAGAGCCGCATGGCTTTCTCCATATCTTTCGAATTGAAAGTTGCGGCTGCCATATCGAGAGTTGCCTTTGTTTCTTCGCGAGTATTATCAGCCTGCCGGAAGTTATTGCGAGCTTCACGAAAATAATGATAAGCCCGGCTATAGTTCATCTGGTCATAATACACTTCACCGATTTGACTGTATAAAAGCCCTGCGTAATAAGGCTCATTGGTATCCTTCAGTTTCTCTTCAACTTTCAGGTAAAGGCGTAACGCTCCCGGCTTGTCTCCTGCACGCAGTTTGACTTTTCCCCAATAATAGAGAGTCTTGCATTGGCGGCGTAAATCTTTGGGATGATGTTTGTAATACTCCCAAGCCCGACGAATCAGTGAATCATTCGTTGCTTTGATATGATTTTTGTCTAAAGCCTCTGAATAAAGCAACGCATACCTGGCCTGTTCAGCCTGGCTGCCTTCCGATTTGAGTTGTTGTAATATTGTTAAGGCACTATCCGGCTTATTTTGTAACAGTGCTTCCGCCTCATCAAGCCGGGAAATCTGTTCTCTGTTATAACATCCTGTAAAAAAGAGAATTGCTAATAGTTCGAGTATAATTCTGCATTTCATGCTGTGAATGTAGTGAAAATATTTCGAGTTTAGTATGGAATCGTCATATCTTTATAATTCTTATGATGTTTAATTTTGTAAAGGTAGGAAAATAGATTCGAGTTGAATTTTTCGGACTAATATCAATATATCTTGAATATATAGTCTTTTAATAGTTCTTTTTCAACTTTAAAGTTGAATATTTATTGTATTATACTACATTATTCATATCTTTGCATAAAGATATTTTAGATATGGATATAGAAACAGTCGATAAATTCTTGAAAGAATTTAAAGATAAGGCTAGGGTTTTCGGGATTATCTTTCGCATAGATAGAAAGAAGAATATGCAAGCTTTGCTTGATTTGGAGATTTCGGCAATTATGCGTGAAAAGATAATAATGTCTTTGACAGTTGAGGACTATTATAAAGGTCCTACGGAAGATAAGTTGAATTATATGGGAGAACTTTGGGAGTTTGGCAAGTCCGTAGATAAAAAGGAGGTTTATATCAAAATAAGTAAAGGTACTGGAGCAAATTCTCCAATCTGTGTCTCCTTTCATTTGGCAGAGAGAAAAATAGAACATCCTTTCAAAAATAAAAAGTAGAAGTTATGAAAAGTCCGTTTACAGGTGGTGACGCTGCATTGTGTCATGAGAAGCAATCATTTGAATTTCGAAAAGACAATTTTGAGATAGTATATCATTTTTATAGATGTAAGGATACAAATGAAGAGTTTACTACAACTGAACTTGATCAACTGAATATGAATCAAGTTTATAATTTGTATCGTCAGAAATATGCGATACCATTTCCGGATGAAATAAAAAGGGTCCGGGAATTATATGGTATATCTGCACTTCGAATGTCTAAACTTTTAGGTTTTGGCGATAACCAATATAGAAAATACGAAGAAGGAGAGATGCCTAGTGTGTCTAATGGAAAAATGATTTCAGCTTTGAAAGATCCTCATTTCTTTTTGGAAATTCTGAAACTTGCTCAAAATCAGTTTCCCAATGATGAGATACTTAAAATTGAAAAAAGGGTAAAGGAACTGTTATTAAATAATTCCTGTTTTGAGAATAAAATAAATGAATTTATATTTCACAACCATTTGTCTTTACGTTCAAGTATGAATGGGTATGCTTCTGTCATTCCCGAGAAGGTTAAGCAGATTATTGTCTTTTTTGCATCTGCATTACAAGGAGTTTTTGAAACAAAACTAAATAAATTATTATTTTATTCTGATTTTCTTTCCTATAAGAAATATGGTAAAGGTATTAGCGGGTTACAATACCAAGCTATAAGTTATGGGCCTGTTCCTGTGCGTTATAGTACTATATATGAGAACTTGGACGGATTAAAAAAGGAAATCATAAATTTGGGAAATGGTTATTCTGGAAGTATAATTACAACTGTTGAGCAATTTGAACAATCTTTATTTACAGTTGAAGAATTAGAGGTTTTACAATGTGTATTAGTTCATTTTGAGAAGAGTAAGGCTAATGAAATTTCAGAAATGAGTCATGCTGAAGAAGCGTGGCGTCAAAATGAAAAACAGCATAGCTTGATTGATTATAGTTATGCGTTTGATTTGAGACAGGTGTAATGTAAACTTCCCTTTTAGTACCCGTATAATATAGAATCACAATTTTATACGGGTACTTACTGGAAGCTTATAATTTGTGTCTATTAACCTATTGTTTCTTTGAAATATCCAAATCTTCCATCTACAAGTGCGCGACGATCCAAACCGAGATTACGTTGTTCACATGATGTTTCAGAAATCATGGTGCAGGAGAAACAAGAAGCGCGATTAAGACCATCTTCGTTTTCCCAGCACATTGGATCTGATGAGCAGTTAAGAGCTCGATTCATGGCTGTTTTGATGATATTTGCAATCAAGTGAGGTTGTCCTTGCCATACGAGCCCACCCATACTGCCCTCTGCTCCGTCAGCAGTGTATATGAGAACACCGCACATCTGATCTGAATAGTAAAGGCGTTCATTTAAACTGGCAGTTGGATAACCGCATGAGAATTCCATTTCTTTCATAATTATGTGGGAGAAAGTATGGAGAAGATAGAAACGGGCTCTACCATATTGATCCATTTCATCAGACATAAATTTACTCATGTCATCATCGTTAAGATTGCATTGGTAGTATTCGTCCAAATTATGGCGTTTAGCCCACTGATTCACTTTCTCTTCGTTAAACATAAAAAATATTCCTTCACCAAATAGTTGGTTAGCTGGTAAAACAAGTACATCTTCTTTGTTGCTTGCATAGATTGGCTTTATTTGTTCGTCAGGGTAAACGACTTTTTCACTAACAATCTTTGGTGATGGCATAGAAACTCGGCTAAATCCTAGTTGGGTTGTAGTTACAGCTAACGTATCTATTGTTTGGATCTTTGTAAAATACTCTTTTAAATAATCAGGAAGGTCTATATCTCTAAAGTGCAGTCCGGGTTTATCTCCTGGAGTTTTTGAGTTCTTGGCAAATACTTGATATTCATTGAGGCGATATGTTGCCAAAACGTCAACTTCCTTTGTTTCATCCGGATTTACGAATGACTGCTTTATTTCATTCCAATCGCTTTCGCTTAACTCAATATCGTCGTCATCCGCAGCATCTCTCAAAGTATCACTGTTTTCAAACATTTTTTGCCAAAAATCATCTCTAGAAGGAGTTTCTGTGCGGTGTTCGTATCTTGGATAAATCTTTTCTTCTATCTTTTTCAGCATCTTATTTGCTTCAGCAGATAGTTGTCCTTCTGGCTTCTCAATATATTCGTTTGGAATATAAAGACTGCTTAGGCTATTGGCGTAGTAAATACTATTACTTGTTACTAAAGCCATTTGCATGATAGTTCGGTCATGTCCACTCATACAAATCTCTCGTCTGTTTTCAGAATCCCAAGGACGTTCTCCACGGCAGAAAGGCTTGATGTTCATAATACCAGCCAAACTGACTGTGCGCTGACAATGTGAGCATTTGAGAGTTCCCCAAGATTCACCTTGGTTCCGGTTTGTAATCCATTGGAGATTGTGTTTTTCATCAGGAGACTTTGGACAGGATACGTAATCATAATTAAACAGCTCAAAACCTTCTGGTCGGTCTATTTTCTCGCCCGCAAGTTTAGCACAAAAATACTGATACCAAGGGATATCTGAAATATGACCGTTAGGACAAATTAAAACCATCGGAACAGGTTTAAGCAAGTCATAAACAGTCTTGTCCGTTAGCATAGATTTCTTAAAAGTGCGGAAAGTCTTTTTGTAAGGATCTCTAGGAGGGGCAAAATAATCCATTTTACCATCGTTACATCTTTCCGTCTTCCAAATTTCAGCCCAATCGTCAATTGACTTTAATTCATAATTCTTAGAAGAAATAAACCACTTAGGGAAATTGATGGCTGGAATTACAAACATTTCATCCTTAAGCTCTACTCCCAAGTCTTGTTTCTTTTTATAAATCGGATGTTCTGATTTATCAATCTGATTGAACTTATCCAATTGAATATGAGGTACAGCGATAAAACATTTTAATGCAGTCATCTGCTTCTTTTGCTTCAAGAACTCTACGAAACGAGTATCATCAATTATCTCAACGCCAGCCAAATTCCCTAGCTGCTGCAGCGTATGATTTGCATTCTCTGGTTTAGTGATTTCTGCTGATAGCGTTTTAATAAATTGCCAATCAGAAATACTCAACGGCATAATGAATCCTCCCCATTTTGTTGTGACTAGAGAACCTACGCCCGCAGTTGAAGACAAAATCTTATATTTGCCAATTCCTTGATTATATTGTTTTTTGTTATTAATATCCATAATTTTTATTTGATAATGTGGATTACAGCCTCTGGTTCAAGAATTCTTAACGCAGTAGGAACTTTCCATTTGTTCTGCTGTCGAATTTCATCATAATCCTCTGTAGAGGAATATAATGGCGTAGCTTGCTGGTCTCGTCCCAAACGATTCTTTATATAAACCAAATCTTGCGATTCTTCTTTCTTTTTTATCCATTGTTCCAACATTTCATGAACCATCAAACATATATAGTCAAACAAATCTTTTGTCAGCAATTCACGTTCAATGCCCGAGAGTTCTGCTGTCCTCTCCAAACGCCCAGCAAAATATTTCTTAACTTTCTTTTCAATTTCCCCTATCTTAACCATGTCTATATTGCCTGCAGATTTATTATCAGCTAAAGTTGGGTATAGATGTCTCACATATGCGCCAATGAATAATGGTAAATATTTTTCTACAGACTTATGAGAGAATGGAGTGATTGAGATAGGCTCAACATAGTAGTAAAGCTTCTCATGGAATTCCCTAAACTTCTCAAAATGTGATACGTCTCTAGAACGGAAAGGATTATGCAAAGTCAGCACTAGTCCTTCCTTTTCTCGTGCAACCCGAGAACTTGCCTGAATGTATTCAGCAATATTTCTCGGCATTGAGTTCATTATGATGGTGTTAAATCTTGATACATCAAGACCAACAGAAATCATATTTGTGGCAAGGATGAAATCATCAGGTTTGATTGCCTGTTGCCAATTTCCCCCCTCTTGATAAGGAAAACGATGTTCTGGACTCCAACTTATTGACTGAACCTTATTCAATTCTGCAACTGCATCGTTTCCAGAAAGTCGCCCTGTAAGTTCTGATTTGGAAAAACGTTCGTTATATGCATAGAAACATTCTAGCATATTGGAGTAACGCATCACACGTTTGTAAAGACGACGAGTGTATTTAGTAAATTCCATGTAGAACTGTGCATCCGTTTTGCCAACCTCTTTCAAACTATTGAAATAAGAAATGGTAGTGAAATAGTAATCGGCTGCTTTGATAAAATCTTTGTCGTTCAACTTAGCCAAATTCTCTTTCTCAAAAATTGCACGATGGACAAACAGAATAGCAGCAAGCCTCATCTGTGTCGTCATCTGTGTTCTGCCTGTTGGCATCACTCCAATATACCTGCGCTTTGATACAAACGACCAATCTTCGTCTCCCTTTTTTTTGCATCGTTTGTAGAAAGCAAAAAAAGAGTCATCATAGTCAATACCATTCTTAGGAAAAATGCTTATTCCTCTATCGTAGAGGGCACGAACCTGCAAAGCCGTATTACGAGTTGTAGCAGTTGATGAAATAATCTTCGGACGAATTGTTAAGTCTCCCTCTTTTCTCGTGCAAAGTTGGTCGATAGCACATTCATACAAACTGACAGCAGAACCCAACGGACCTAGAAGTAAGTGTAACTCATCCTGAATGATAAGATCTGGAGGTAGTTTTTGCCAATTCGCGCCACGACCAAACAAACGCCTGGAATCCTTACTTGCAGAAGTATTATAAGTATTAACCTTGTGAGCCAATTGGGCGAATTTATCTACTGTACCAAACAACAGTGTAGGAGGATTTATGTAGATATCGTCATCACATAACCTGACAGGAATCACCGCATTTTCCACATCATAAGTACAGAAAATATTTTTGCAGAAAAACTTCACACCACTACTTCGACTTGTCTCGTGTGTCAGTTTAGAACCACACCAAGGGCAAACATCCAATGGAATTTTGCTGTTATTTCCAGATTCAGTTCTGCTTTCCCATTTGCGACATTCTTCTTTCAGGTCTTTTAACGAATTAGGCAGTGATTGGTCACCAACAAACAGTCCTATTGAAATCTGTTCTTTACCAAGATTGTAGTAATCTATTTCCCATAGACGAATTTGCTCTAAAGCAAGAATCAAACGCAGTGCTCTTTGGAACTGCTGGGTAGTCAGCAATCGTAACGTATATCGCATAATAGCCGTTACGCCATAACCCGCTTCTCCACAAGTCAAGCGGCGATTGATAATTGTAAGGGCAATCAAACCCAAATAAGCTTCCGTCTTGCCACCACCTGTCGGGAACCATACTAAATCGACCAATTCATTGCGTTTTGCCCAAGAGACATCACTTTGACTCTTAAATATGCCATCAAGATTCAAAAGAATAAACGCCAACTGGAATGGTCTCCAAGCTGCATGTTCAACTTTGGGGAATATGTTGTCTGTAGCCTTTCTGTAGAAATTGAAATCCAAAATAGATTCTTCATCTCTAACCTTTTTTTGATTTTCTTTCTTGTTGTGCCACAATTGCATAAACATCGCTGCATTCATGGTTCTAAATGCTTTCATCTTAGCTGAGTCAGACAAGAATTCCATCACATTATGTTTCATTCTTTCGTAATCCGTCTCACAAGCATCAACATTTTGAGTAGCAGTTTCGTAATCTTTCAGTTCACTGATACTATCTCGTTGTGTCTCAATCCATATTTTGTATGTAGACACGAACTCCAACAAACCACTCAAAATCTTTTCATCAGAAGTTTCTGAAAAGAATGACAACCATTTAAACTGAAGGCATTGACTATCTTCAAGATAAGGCTTGGGTAAAACATATCCGTTCTGTCCAGCCACTTCACAAGACTTGTCTCGTGGAACAGGCTCAACATCTGGCGTTTCAATACTCGGCATAAACTCCGAAAAGACATGCATCACTCCATCCTCATCTTTCTTCCAGTCAACAGAACAAAGATGTCCAACACCATAATCCTCAACTCTGCGATAAAGAAAATTAAGATTGTGAGCTTCCTTGTCATCAAGACTATCAGATTGCAAACTTTTATAAGGACAAAGATGCTTGCTTATTGCTTCTATTTTAGTCCCAAAGAAACATCTTTCGTTTACCGTCTCTGACACGATGGAATAATAATGTTGTCCGTCGGTCGTTACTTCTGTCGAAGAATTGTTTAGCAATATCTTCAAGTAAGTTCGGTTATCTTTAGTCTTAATCAACTGTAACCAGGCAGAGAGAGAAAGTTGTATATTGTCACTAATTTTGACAGCAATAATATCTTTGAGACATTTATTCTTTTTTGGTGAATAAATAACTTTACCATCCTCTGACGAGATCTTTAACCTTACCGAACTCAAATCAATCTCTTTTGAAAAAGGATGTTCTACCCAATAACCAAAATTCCGACTGTCACAAATGGAAATTAAGTCTTCGAAGTACGAAAAAAATGTCTCATATCGCTCTATCGTTTCTATTCGTTTTTTGATTGTCTCAACTTCTTGGGCTGTAAAATATGCATTATTTTCTTTTAATGAAGAAATATTCTTGAATAATCGTTCTTTGTAAGAACTAAAAAATCTATACTGTTCCTTGAAAGTTGGATTATTGAAAATCGTATCAAAACTCCCATCAGGATTTTTTGCTATCTCTGCTGTTATTTGAATGTTGAGTGCTCTTAGACTTTCTTTATAAGTTTTCAATTGTGCTTGCGGAATCGTTCGGCGTAATGATAGTTTGTCTCCCTTTAACTCAAACCATTCATTAAACATGGCAGCATTCTTCCTGAAAAAAGCCTCAAAAGCTTCCTGTTCTTCGATTATGACTTCAAGCTGTGTGTGTTGTTCTAATTTTGTGTAATAGCGACCTGAAACAACAATTTTCAATTCATTGTCATTGGCGAAACTAGAATCTAAACAACATGATATTCCCATTGAAGAAGGGAACCTTCTACTCAAAGAATTCAGATCCTCGTCTTCATTCTGAAAGTTATCAATTATTTCTTCAAGTTCATTTTCTTGCTCGTAATTTTCATCTGGCGTTTCTATTGCTTCGGATTCCGTATCCGTATTTACTTGTTTGGAAGCGTCACCGGTCTTAATTTCTTTTTTGAAAGGAAACAATATAGCTGAACTGTAAATTGAACCAGGAGTTGTACTTACCACTTCTCCCGAAAAATCTGTTTCTTCACTGACAGAAGAGCCTGACTTCAAGGAATACAGCCCCTTACAACCGCCAGGGCCGATGAGTTGTTCTTTGATGAACAGTTCCAAAGATTCACGTTTAGTTCTTATCATATATAGATATATTTTTTATTTCAGTATAATCAATTTCTTTCTTTAGCAAGTCAATCAATGCTTCTAAGTCGTCATGATTGTCAATGCCAAACATATCTTTCATCCCATCGCTCAACCTTTCGAACGCTTGCTTATAATCGTCTGAGAACAAGTTGTTACAAAGGAATGATCTAAGCATCGAATTCTTTTGTTCTGTTTTTGTTCCTTTTTGGGCTTTCTTTCGCCGAATAATTTTATCATATGGAGTTGCAATTGACAAATATTGGAAGAGCGCATCCTGCATCCTGCGGCTTCTTGGCAAAATCATATCATTGTTTTGGGCGTACCAACGCTCAAAAGACTGTCTTTTGATTTGCTCTGAATATGGTATTTTCTCCATTACTTCAGCAAATACGATATCAGCACCTCTTAGCTCAACTTTTCTTCTTAGTAATATCTCCCAAAGTTCACTTTCAGATGAAACTTCATCATCTGTTAAAGCATAGCGTTCATCTTGACGAATATACAATTCATCTTTCTTGATTTCATCTTCTGATTGCTCAAGAATTGATTCTAAAATATCTTGCAATTTTGATAACGGACATATTAAGAATGCCTGTTCACTCTCTTGCATAAGAGAATTTAGAGATGATACTGGTATTATTTGCTCATTACTGAACAAATTGTTCTCTTTGCAGATAACATAGTCAGATTCTATCAGTTTAATTGACTTACCACTGCCTGTGAAAGCACTATATCGCTTATTGTTTTGGTTTGCTCTATGACTATTACTAGAACGGGATGTTGAGCGGTCTCGGCTGTCATCAATCTTTCGCTTTGGTCGTTCTGGTAGGGGAACTGTACATTTTACATAGTTCATGCGATAGTCAGACGACAAGATGTTTCTTAGAGTTCTCATGTATTCGTAATGATGCACCGCATAATATGGGTCAAAAACAAACGGGTTGATTATATTCAATAGTTCCTGTTTTTCACACAAACAGATTGGGTCAAACGAATTTGGATAATGATTGTATGGTCTGCCTACATAATGTCCTTGATAAGACAATACAATTATCTTGTTTGATGGGTTATTCGAAACGTATTTACCTTCTAAAT
>USSR01000127.1 GCA_900557355.1 uncultured Bacteroides sp. | reverse complement strand
ATACCCTTTTGGGGTATACGCACTTTCCAGGCGCGCCTCTTCAACCACTCGAGCACCTCTCCATCATGACTTGTCGGTAATGGCCTGCTCGTCGCTGTGAAATCCCGGCCTTCCCGATGCCTCGTTTTCGGACGAGGCGGTGCAAAAGTAATGAATAAAATCATGCAGGCAAAGCCCGACGTTAAAAAAATCGTCATTCCTGCAGTAGACGGAGGGATATGTCGTATGCTGTCGTACCTGCCTGACGACAAACCGGAAGGTGCGTTTTTATTTATGTCCATACTGCACACAACACCGGTCGGATACCTATCTTTGCCGAAATGGGAAGAAGCGGACATGCAGACCTCCCGCTGCATTACGGGAGCGTGCCGCAGTGGCTTGCCCGGCGGATGAGCCTGCTGGGCGGTGCGATTGTCGAGGCGGTAGTGATGGAGTACGGCCGGGGGGAGCTGTTGCGTAGGCTCAGCGACCCTTTCTGGTTCCAGTCGCTGGGTTGTGTGCTGGGAATGGATTGGCACTCTTCGGGAATTACTACCTCGGTCATGAATGCCCTGAAAAGATCGGTGAGCCTGCGGTCGTCGGAACTCGGTGTCTATATCTGCGGCGGCCGCGGCAGGTCGTCCCGTCAGACTCCCGCTGAACTGCTGGACGTAGCCGAACGTACCGGTCTGGACGGGGAGGCGCTGGTACGGTGCAGCAGACTTTCCGCGAAAGTGGACAATACGGCCGTGCAGGATGGTTTTCAGCTCTATCTTCATTCGTTCGTCGTGACGGCGGAAGGGGATTGGGCGGTGATACAGCAGGGGATGAATCCTGCCGGTCGGATGGCCCGGCGGTATCATTGGCTCTCTTCTTCGCTGGAGTCGTTTACACAGGAACCGCATGCGTCCGTTTGCGGGCTTAATCAGGGATTGATATTGAATCTGACGCATCGGGAGGCGGCCATGACGAAAGAGGGTATTCTGGAACTTACGCGCGAACGGCCCGACAGGCTGCTGCACGAAGCGGCATTGGTCATGCCCTGCCATCATGAAGTGACCGCCGGAGATGTAGACCTCAAACGACTCGGTGCGGCGTTGATATTGGCCCACGAATCGGAAGTGGCAGATTTTGAATCGCTGCTTCTGCTGCCGGGGGTAGGCCCGCGGACGCTGCAGTCGCTGACGTTGGTCAGCGAGGTGATACACGGCACGCCGTCGCGGTTCACCGACCCGGCGCGTTTCTCTTTCGCTCACGGCGGCAAGGACGGACATCCCTTTCCGGTGCCTACCGAAATCTACGACAGAACCATAGAGGTGCTCGACCGGGCCATCCATAGTGCACGTCTCGGAGAGAGGGACAAGACGGAGGCGCTGAAGCATCTCTCGCGCGTATCCGTTTCGTTGGAACGCGGATATGAACCGGGCGATTATTTCGACAAATATGTGGAGCAGGAGCGTAGGAATGCCTGGCGATGGGGAGGAAAAACGGTGTACGGCGATGCAAAACCGCCCGACGACACTCCGCCGGAGGCTGCCGGTTCCCGCCAACTGACGCTGTGGTAACGGACTGCGAAAAGGAGCGGGTTTCTTTTTGCAGCACTCGGAGCAGCCTCTTCCAGTGGAAAAGGGTTCATAAAATGCGGCGTTGAGTACGGTTAGGCATTGAAATTGAATGAGGATATATTGTGTGCAGATGTTTCCGGAAAGACCGGAATATAGGCGGATTCGATTTCAACTTAAATTATACGATTATGACACATTATGAATCACTGAAAGAGAGCATCTCGCCGCAGATGCTGAAAACGGCCGCGGCTACGCTTCGCGAGGATGAAAAGGGAGTGGCTTCGGCCGTGGCGGTATTGCTGCCTTCGTTGCTGGTCAGGTTTATGGACCAGGGTGAGACGGCACGGGTCAATGAGACTATTCGCGAAGCCGGCAATGCGGAGCTGTTCGACAGACGGGCGGAGATATTCGCCGGCCACGGAATAGATGGAGGAATGAATCTCGGCGAGCGGTTCGAAAACGAATTGGTCGGGGCGGAAAACAAGGCCTATCCGAATGCCGTGGCGGCCGAAAGCGGTATCTCCGCAGCGAGCGCCGACCGGTTGTCGGGATGGGTGGCAGCGGTTATCGCCGGCTATGTGGGCCATAAGATAGTCCGTAACAATCTCTCCATGTCTGCCGTAATGGCCGGGTTGCGTCAGGAGCGCGGCTCGGCAGTAAAGGAGATACCGGTGAAGGTGGGCCGTGCTGCGGGAATCAGCGGCATGTGCAGCAGCAGTGCGCCGGTTGCCGGACGGGATGGCAAAAGGAACAATTGGCTGGTATGGCTTATCATTGTCCTGATTGTTGTGATTATCGTCTTTCTGAGTATCCGTTCGTGCAATCGGAACGGTGGTGGAGAGGTCGTAGCGGTTACTGAAAATGTGACCGTCGTTCCGACTGCTCCGGCGGCACAGACTGCTGCTGCGAAGGAGGAACTGACTTTCGTGGAACACAAACTGCCCGACGGCAGAACCATCCGGGTGGCCGAAGGCGGATGCGAGGACTGCATGCTGAAGTATCTCCAGTCCGATGCATACCGGAAAGCCACGAACGAAGAGCTGAGCAAGAATTGGATACAGTTCGACAAGATAGATTTCATGCATAACAGCAAGACGGCTCTTGCAGGAAATTCGATGGAGCAGCTCGACAATATTGCGGCGATACTGAAAAACTATCCCGATGTCAGGATTCGGATAGGCGGTTTTGCGGACAAGACGGGTACTCGGGCGGTGAATTACGAAATTTCCAAAAAACGGGCGGAGTATATCAAATCGATACTCGTGAAGGACGGGATTCCGGCAGACCGTATCAGTACCGAGGGCTTCGGAAAAGAGTTCGCGACGGTGCCTGCCGATGCGACCGCAGCGCAGCGGGCCGTAGACCGTAGTATCGCCATGCGTTTTACGAAGTGACCGGCCGACAGCCGAACAATGGACGGGGGTAGGAGATACCCCCGTTTTGCATTCTGTTTCCCGGACTGTGTCCGGCTGTTGCGGATAGCCGGAGAGAGTGTCGAAGGGGGACGGTCTGCCGCAGGTTGTGGATGGCCGCTTTTTCCGGTAAGCCGTATCCGTGCGGCCCAGTTTTCCGGTATAGCACCGATGCCCCGGTCCGTTTATCGTCGATGTCGGACGGAGAAAATAAAAATTGGCCGAATGATGATGAAAGTTCGGCAGATTTCGTATATTTGCACTCCGAACGCGGAAGTAGCTCAGTCGGTAGAGCATCAGCTTCCCAAGCTGAGGGTCGCGGGTTCGAATCCCGTTTTCCGCTCTTGAAGCCTCTGAAAAGGAGTGTTTTAGGAAGCAAAAAGCCTTATGTATCAACGATATGTAAGGCTTTTTCTTTTTCGGTCGGTGAATTGGAAAGCATCTGACAGTACGTTTGCAAGACCTTATTCGTGACCTGTTCCGCTGGGGTCTGAAAAAGGTCACGATTCGGTCGTAATTCGCAGTATTGCAGTCGTTTGCTTTGCAATATCTCTATGCTGTAATCGTTTAACTTATTAAATTTTTGCAGCCATGACCGACAGAACGACTTTCAGCGTTGTTTTCTTCTGTAAGAAAACCAAACTGAACAAAAAAGGGAAAGCCCCCATTTACGTCCGCATCACTACCAGCGGCGTTTCGACAGAAATATATACCCAGTGCCAGATCGAGCCGGAAAAATGGAATCAAAAGGCCGAAAGGTCTTTGGCCCGCGATTCCGTATCTTTGCAGATCAACGAAATCATCGGCTCGTTCCGCGCCAATATCCTCGCAGCATACGATCTGTTGGTCAAAGAGAACAAACAACCGAACTGTTTTGCCATTAAAGAGCGCCTGTGCAGTCAGGTCGGCAATTCCCGCATGTTCCTCGCGGAGTTCTCCAAATATTGCGACAAGCGTCAAAAAGAGGTCGGAGTGCGTATCACGCAACTTACAGCCAACAAATACCACCGTCTGTTGCGCTATATGAAAGAGTACATCGGTCAGCAATACGGTAAAGAGGATTTGCCGTTCGATATGATTTCTTACGAGTATATCGACGGTCTCAATACCTTCATGCAAACGGCACATGACTGCAAGAATAACGGAGCCGTGAATCTGCTGTGCTGCCTGAAAAACTTTATCCTGTACGCCATACGCAACGAATGGATCGAGAAAAATCCGTTTCGGTATTACAAAATGAAGATAGACAAGACCAATGTCAAGGTACCGCTGACCAAAGCGGAGCTGGATTTGTTGATGACCAAACGGATGCCTAACGAGCGTCTGGAGCGTGTGCGCGACGTCTGGTGTTTCTGCGCCCAGACGGGACTTGCATTTACCGATGCGGAACACCTGCGGGCGGAACATATCTCTACGGACGAGAACGGCACGCAATGGATTCGCAAACCCCGTGAAAAGACCTCTGTTATGAGCCGCATCCCGTTGTTGCCTTATCCGTTGAAGATACTGGCCAAATATGCGGATTCGAATTTGGAGGGCGGCAAACTGCTGCCGGTACCGAGCAATCAGAAGATGAATGCCTATTTGAAGGAAATCGCCGTTATATGCGACATCGGTAAAAACCTAACTACTCATGTTGCTAGGCATTACCTTTCACCCTATTCTCTGAAAATGAGCAATTTATACGAATCGCTTTATTAAGAAGGTAACGATTTAGAAACGAGCAAAGTTCCCTTCTCTGTTTTATTCTGCATTATTAAATAAGAACGCCTTAATTAATATGCAAAGATATAAAATTATATTGGAAATATAAGAGAAGAAGGAGTATTTATATATAGTTTTATTCGTTTTTGTATCCCACGAATTCATATTTCAAAGGAAAATTGTATCTTTGCTATGTAAATTAGGATTATTGTATACCAAAAACAGTAACAGATGATGATTGATGCCAATATAGGATCTGCAAAAGATAATATGAAAAGTGCCATTCATAATTGGTACAAATTTACAGCGGGCTTTTCTTATAAGTTCGTAGATCTTATTGTTGACAATATGGATACTATCCCGAACTGCATATACGAGCCTTTTGCTGGATGCGGAACAACACTTGTCGCTGCCCAAAAGAAAGGCATCTCATCAATTGGAAATGAAAGCCAAAAATTAATGTGCGATGTTATCAATGCCAAATTAAATTGGGATATTAATGTTGACACATACAATAAGTATATGCATCAAATACTACACTATGTAAAAGTGCATAATAATATTGACATCTTAGATTTACACTGCCATGAGCTTTTGGAAGGTTTATATGACAAAGCTACTCTTAAAGAGCTCTATTTAATAAGAGATGCCATACGATTATTGAATGACGAGAAATATGAACTTTTTTTCAACTTGGCAATAAGTCAAACATTGCATAAGTCGGCAATACATCCTATTGCGGTTCCTTATATTGTACGCTCAAAAAAACAAGTGAATTGCGGTCACGCTTTAGACAAGTTTCAATGTATTACCAAGCAAATGCTTGAAGACTTAAGTACTGTTCCACATAACAATCGTCTTGCAAAGGTTTATAATGCAGATTCACGTAAAAGGAATAACTACATTAGTGATAGTTGCTGTGATTTATGTATTACTTCGCCTCCGTATCTTAATAATTTGGATTATGGAGAGGTATCAAAAGTTCATACTCATTTTTTTGAGTTAACAACTAATTGGCGTGATATAACAGAGAAGGTAAGACATAATCTTGTTACAGGGGCAACGACACATTATAAAGATGCAGATTTTGATATTGACACTTTTTGTACATCTGAATTTGCTGTTTCTAATCAGTCATTAATGCAAGAGCTTAAAGATTTGTTTTATAATATTCATAAAAATTCCAAGGAGCGTAAAGGAAAGAAAAGCTTTCATATTCTTATGATGCACTATTTTGAAGACATGTATTATGTTTTAAAGGAAATGTATCGCGTTTTGACACCCAATAGTAAAGCTTATCTTATATTGGGAGATTCTGCACCATATGGAGTATATGTTCCAACAACTAGGATTCTAGGTGAAATATCCCAATCACTTGGTTTCGGAGATTATGAAATTTATAAAATAAGAGGAAGAGGCAATAAATGGAAAAATTTAAAAAATAGACATAGTGTTGAATTATCAGAGAATATCTTGATTTTAAGTAGATAATGGAACAATATATAGACATAGCAAAATCCGAATATCGTAAATTTCTTTCACAAGAAGAAAATAGTACTGGAAAGAAGTGGAGTTATTCTTATGTCTATTTTTTAGAAGATCTAAAATTAATCTATAATCTTTTATGTGATAATACAATTAGAACAATACCTCAATTATTAAATGTTTGCAACACCTATAATATAATATCCAAAAGTGGAAAAAAATGGACAAGCCGAAATCTACTGGAAATTGTTAATGCTTTAAAAAATTTCGGCTTAATCTCCATTAATGATAATAAACCTATAAATATTAATCTGTTTTGCAACAATCAAGATAGCCTAGCAGAACAAGATATTAAAATATTTAAAAATATCTATATAAGTTATTTCAGGTTTAGAGAATTTCATCGCCTATTTATAACCAGAGAACAGCAACTATCTTTAGAAGTATTATGCAATGAATCAAATCCAATTTACTCATTTTCAAGTTATGGGAGATTTGTAAATAATTTCATGATTGATTATGGTAATTATAAACACATTATTGAAATAGATAGTAAAGATTCCGAAATCATGCGATTTTGGGATGTTTATATAAAGTGGGGGGAGACATTGAATCTAATTGAAAAGTTCCCCTTAAAGGCATGGGGAATACATTTTATTCCATCAGTGAAAAGTTTGAATATCGTATATTTTAAAAAAACGATGCCAATAAATTATTCGATTTTCGACTTTATTGATGATGAATGTTATTCAGATTATATATATATACCTGATATTATAAAGTCATTAATAACTAAAGAGAGATTCGCTTTAGAGGATATTAAAAGCAAATTGGTAGATGAATGTATAAATATGCCTGATAGGTACAGAGCACAAAGCACATCAGCTATTTTTGTGCAAAAAAAAGAAGAATTCTTATTCCCTTTAATGGGGAACACATATATTACTCACTTATTAAAATTATCGTAATATGTCAATAGATATACTTGGAAAATTAAACCAGATAGAGAATCAGAAAAATATATTAAAAGAGAAATTCTTTCTTAATTATAATCCATTCCCAAAATCTGGAATAGCAATCATTGATGAACCAGATGATATCGTTAGTAGTTTGTCGCCTGTTAATGACGAGGTGGTAAACACTATTTTTGAATACATTAAAGACGCATTATATAATAGTGCAACTAATGGGAAAAACTCAGATAATAAATATATTAGTTTAATTGTTCGAGGAGAATATGGTTCTGGTAAAACTCAGACTTTGATGTATATTAAGTATCTTCTCCAAAATCTTAAACTAGATAATATTAGACCATATGTCATATATATAGACAATCCTGGTCAGAAATTATCTGAATTGATAGGAGGCATTATATCTCAAATTGGGATAGAAAATTTCAGAAAGTATCTATGGAATATCTTTATTTCATATTTAGATAATAATATCGCTGCAAAACAAGAAATATTAAAAGAGGCCACAGGAAGACCTGTTGAGAATACTCTTTTTTCAGAATATAATACTTCTTCACCACTTCTGATTGAAAAAATTCAGAACTATAAGGAACTGATAGATTCAATTACAATACGACGTAGTACAGCAGAAAAAAAATCTTTTGTTCAATTGTTAAAAGATCACATGATTCGTTGTTTTATGGAAGAATCAGAGTCGGCCGTTGTTGCAAGTTATTTCTATGATATTGTTTCTGAGACCGTTGGAATTTCTAAATCTTGGGATATGCTTGTTACTGGAAATGTCAAAGAATTAGATAAGAAAGAGGTAAATATCTTAAAAGCAATTGTTAAAATCATTCAAAAGCAATTAGGGTATACAGATTTTATTATTCTAATAGACGAATTTGAAGAAATTACAGCGGAACGTTTGAAGAAATCAGATGTGGATAACTATTTGCGAAATCTTCGTTTGTTAATAGATAGAGAAAAGAATTGGTGCTCTGTATTTGCAATGACGGGTAAAGCTCTTAGTATTATAGAAAGTTATTCTCCCCCATTAGCAGGTAGAATTAAAGGTAGTTTTGTTGACCTGAAACCTCTTAATGAAACGGAACTTAGAAAAATGATTTCAAATTATTTATCGATGGCTCGTTCAAAAAGGATAGATGATGACATCTATCCTTTTGATGAATCGGGTATAAAAGAAATGTTAGAAGTGAAAGATGTACACTTGAAAGGTTCCCCAAGATTCATTCTTAAACTTTGTTATACTTTACTTCAAAGAGCCGTTGACGAATTGCCGACAGATGGGAGAATTAATCAAGCTTTTGTAAAACAGTATATGAAGGTTTATTAATATGATGATTGTAGATGAAAAATATAGAGTGAACATCTATCTTGACACAAACATATTAGTGGATTATATTGAAGGTACTTATCCCTTATTAAATAAGTCAATAGATTATTTGTGTTCATGTCCTTTTGTCAGTTTACGTTCTTCTCACTATGTTCTATTTGAATATACAGAAGTTCGTAAATACCATTTATTTATGTCAAAATCAGGCAAAACTAAATGTACAAGTTTCAAAGATAGATTATATTCCTTATTTCGAAAAAAAAATAAGGAACTTGATAAAGATGCTTTAAAAGCAAAAATAAAAAAAACATGGAACAGAAATAGTGTAGACTATAATCATATTAAAGTTGAAGTTATTAATAAAATTCAAGAAGAATTAAACATATTGCGAAATAATTTGAACTTGAATTTTGATGAGCATGTTTTACATGAGTTATTAGTATTTCCGACAAATAGCCTTTGTTTATCTACTAAAATCTCAAAGGAAGACTGTTTGGTTCTAGTTTCATGTATGCATCCCAAAGAAGATGAGAAACTTGAACATTGTATATTATTAAGTAGAGATAATCAATATTATAAATCCTACCAAGATAATATTAATGACGTTGATTCTGTTTTTCGAGCGAGCAACCTAGTACTTCCTCAATTTATTCACACTAATAAAATTAAATATCAGCAAAACAAACAGTTAAATCTATATAAAGAGACTTCTATTGATATAACAGATGTTTGGAATGACATTATATGTTCTGCATTAAAATCAAAACATTCTGATTCATATATAGGCGAGACCTATTTATTTGGCAAAAGTGGTATCTCAGCTCAATGTGTATATTTTGATACTAAAAATCCTGATATTACGCTTCAAGAATCAGAAGGATTGTTATTTATTTCAAAAGATCTAAAAACAAAGATTTCTATTGCAGGCCCTTTTGAATATATGAATAATGGTAATAAAATTACTTTACCATATCGAAACCCACAATTTACGAAGTATTCATTTCATCCGAATTCTATCACACCAGACATCCTTGAAAAATTAAGACAAAAAGGCAATCTCGTTTTCTATGAAAATTATTAAACGAAAGTACTGACACATTGGTTGCCGGTACTTTCGTTTTAGTGCGCAAAATTATTGCACTACAAATCTACCATCGTTAAATCTGTGAGTTACTTGATTATTTTTCACCTAGAGCAATCCCATAGAAAAAGATTATAAGTCTTTACATAACAAGACGAGGATATAAAATATAGATTATTAAAAGATAAAACCTTTATTACTCAACCTTTAAGAACTTCATAAGAAAAGCATCAGGAAAGATAAATTTCTTTTCTCCTAATGAAAATCTGACATAGATAAACTTCTCATTCTTATTGATTTTTACGATAGTTCCTTTACCGAACTTTTTGTGAACTACAGTACTGTCAATCGCCAATTTCTTAAGTTGTTTTTTGATTTCACTATCCTCTTTCGTTGATTGCACAGATGGTGACTTCGCAGTAGTAAACTCATTTACAAGACGAGATTGTACAAATGGTACAGAATGAGGTTGTAAGGCCTTTGTTGTTTCTTGTTTAGTTTGTTTTTTATTGACTGTCTCAGTACCTTTTGAATAGGAGTCAGAATCTTCCTTTGTCATTGAGGATTGTTGATTGTAGAAGAGTTTTTCATACTGCTCCTTGCGGATGGTAGTATCCCAGCCACCTACTTCGTCTACTATATGCCTATTGATACCAGTATATGTCAGACTCGCATCTTCATAGCGTTTGAATTTGAAGATAGCGTCGTTCATTAGCGGTGCATTAAACACACCGAGTGAACAGAGCATATTAAAGTCCTCGACACTCAGACCTGTAACTTTCTTGAACAGTCCTGGCTCCAACTGTGTAATGACATCTTTCAGACATCTTTCACGATAATCAGTCAAATACATAAATACGGGAATACGAGTAGCAAACTTTATCAGTTTCTCTTGAATCTGTTTGCGTTTACTCTTCATTTCCTTTTCCTCGTCAGAAATTTCCTTTTTCTCCTTTGGGGTTGGATTGGGATTTTCTTTCTTTGCCTTTTTGACGGCCTCTGATTTATTGATGATGGTAGTAAGGTCATTGTTCAGGTTACGGAACCCTTCTATATTCATTAAGGCTTTCATGGCTTCAGGACTCGCAAGCAAACGTTTCAGTGTATCATTATCTACATTTACAAGTAGGGCTGATTCCCACCGTTTTGCCAATAGCGTAGCCGAAGTTCCTGCCAAAGCGATATCCAAAATGTCTTGTGCATCAACTTCCTTCATGCTGCTTCCATCATAAGCCAGCACAGGAAGAAATTTTATGAAATCACCGACTTTCGCTTCTGGATTGGACTCATTGATATCTAGCCTGCAACTGTAATCAGATATTTGTCGCAAGGCTCTGTCAAGGGCGAAATCAAAAACATAGCATTCATTTTTCATTATGATACGTCTTCCATCCTCATCCTTTACTTCCCATGGACTTTGAACTCTGAATGCTGCCTGAAAATATGTTTCCGGACTTTTCAAATTACGGAGCATGAATATCCCAGTCCAAGGCTTCACCGTAACACCTGTTGTCAGCTTGCCACAAGTCAGTGTTATTGTCTTTGTTGTAAGAGGATCCCCCATATTTGCCTGAACCGGATATAAAGCATCCAGACCGATTCCGGCTGCAGTTCCAGCACATACTGTTACTTTGTAATCATGGTAAAATTTATTTTGCCGTTGAGCAAGCAAATTGGCCATAGCAAAACAAGATGCAACATTAGGTAAAAACCAAAGTGTATGAGAAAGCACATTGAGTAATCGAGTATCGCTGAATGGCATTGGAGGACGTTTATCCTGTCCTAACTTCATATCATCTATACTAGCCGGGAGATATGAACCACGAATAAGATTCAGCCATTTCTGTACCTCGTTCTCATATTTGAATCTGGCATTTGCCCCTTTGCCTTCTGCTGCGAAAAACACATTCAAATCAAACTCATCAAACTCACCTTGCTTTGCTACTTCCTGTATTTCATCAGGCATACGGTAAGTAAGCATTACCATTCGTGGTAGGGCCAGATATGGATTACCACTACCTTTCCATTCTTTTTTGGCTCGCTGCTCGTCAGAATAAGTCCAGTTAAAGATCTGTTCCTCTATAAATTCTCCAGTATTGATGGCTCTGAATGGTGTTCCTGAGAGAAACAGATAATATCGTGTTGAAATAGGAAGCCATGTTTCATTAATGGCATTGCTCGCTTCATCTTTCTGATATTTTTCCGCATCAAAATCTACCTCATTTTCTTCATCTTCCCTTTCAAACAATTCCTTTGCTTTCTCTTTCCAGGCTCCGAAGTGATATTCGTCAAATATTACCAAATCCCAATTTGTCGAATGGATAAACTCATTCTTGGTCTTTATACCTCCATTTTCGTTTGTGCCAAGCAAATCTTGAAACGAACCAAAAACAACAATAGGTCTTGATTTATCCGCACGATTAAACTCTTGGTCAATATTCAGGTTATTGTTGCGGGCATCTTTATTGGATATGTACTGCCATCCTTCAAAATCGATATGAGATACAAGGTCTTCTCTCCAAGCCGATTCTACAGCAGGTTTGAATGTAAGGATTAAAATCCGCGACAAGCCCATTTTCTTTGCCAGCTGATAACTGGCAAATGTTTTCCCGAAACGCATTTTTGCATTCCACAAGAACTTTGGGGTGCGATCAGGTTCTTCTTTGAGTGCCTGATCAAAATATTTTTTTGTCTTCTCTACAGCACTAAACTGTTCGGGACGCATCGTGAAATTCTGTGTTCTATTCTCAACATTGTCTAAACCTGTACGAAGGGATAATATAGCTGCTTCAACATCAGATACTAAACATTTGAACCACTCATCGGTTTTGTCAAGAGGATTCAGTCGACGACAACCTTTGCTTTCAAGAATCTTGTGTATATCTTTATCTGTAAAACAAGAACCGTCATTAGCCATTGCTGACTCCACTAATACAATCTCATACTTGATTTTACTCGTGTGCAGCTGTTCCTCAATACGTTCTTTAGCACTACGATCAGTATAGCCGATTTTCAAATATCCTTTGTGTGAATCTACTCCAGGCAATCTATAGGCATATATTGTCGGAGTAACAGCAGGTCGTTGAGGGAAGAAGTTATGTTCCATAATTTACTCTTTACTCCATTGATGTAATCATTGATTCAATAAAATCAATTTCATTTTGGGTCAGATTGTATTTCTCGTAAAGTTCCTTATCAGTCCAAGATTTTGAGAAATCTTGAATAGGGACAAAAGAGTATGTACTTTGAGTCATATTTTTATTTTTTCTAGCGCCGACAAGACATCTGAAAAATTTTGTCTCTATATATGACTTTACATTCTTACACTCTTGTTCACTGTCAAATGGACCAATTCTTAAAAATGTTTCTGTACAAGCAGTAT